>JAUWNO010000047.1 GCA_030612605.1 Armatimonadota bacterium | reverse complement strand
GAAAAAGATGTAGTTAAGAAGTTAACCGATTCAGGTAGATTTTATGCAAAAATTGTAATCCTGGAAAATACACAGCAAAATAAGGATTTGTTGAAATCAATTCGGATCGAAGAAATTTCTGATGATAAAATAGTTGTGTTAAATTCCGAGCTAAATGACCTGAAAAAAAGCGAAGAGATAACAAAAGAAGAATTGAAATCCCTCCGAATTAATGATATTAAAAAACTCAGAATTTACGGCCTGATATTTTTCGCAGTTGTCACTCTTCAGCTTGTTTTCGCATTCTTCCAGATATATTCCATCAATTATGCTTCCCAGCACGCAATGTACGATCTGCGGCGAGACCTTTTCCTCCGACTCGAGAAAATGCCGCTTTCTTTTTTCGATAAAAATCCTGTAGGAAGATTAGTTACGCGGGTTACGAACGATATCGGCACGTTAAATGAAATGTTCGGGAACGGGTTGATACAACTCATCCAGGAAGCTTTTGTACTAGTTGGAATTATGATAGCAATGCTGATCTACGATTATAGACTGGCACTTGTAACCTTTTCCATACTGCCGTTCACTGTTGTTCTATTTATTATTTTCATAAGAAAAAGCAGGATAATCTATCGGAATGTAAGGAAGAAACTGGCAAACATCAATGCAGCTCTTTCGGAAGATATTTCCGGTTTTAAGATCATTCAGTTGTTCAATCAGTATAAGCGGAAGAAAAAGGAATTTGCTCAGATAAATGGGGAATACTACTCAGCGGCAAGATCGATGTTAAAGCTTTTTGCGTTTTTCCGGCCTGTGATCAATTCAACCCGCAGAATCGCTGTGGCTGTACTTTTGTGGTATGGTGGAGTGCAGATTCTTCAGGACAGGCTTTCGCTGGGAATTTTCATTGCTTTCCTTTGGTACTTAGATAGATTTTTCGAACCTATTCATCATCTGAGTGAAAAATTCAACATACTTCAAGCAGGAATGGCAGGTGCGGAACGGATCTTTGACCTGATGGATAAACCAGTGGAAGATTACAAGAAGGAAAAAGGAGAAAGGGAGAAACGGAGGAAGGGAGAATCGGAGAAAGAGTTTAAAGGTGAGATCGAGTTTAAGAATGTTTGCTTACAATACAATGAAAACAATGAAGTTTTAAAGAATGTTTCATTCAAAATAAAAGCTGGCGAAAAGGTTGCACTGGTTGGTCATACGGGTTCAGGCAAGACATCGATCATAAGCCTGATCTCAGGACTCTACCCCTTCCAGAAGGGAAGAATCATCATCGACGGGAAAGATATTACAGATTATTCCCTGGAAGAATTACGCGGAAATATTGGCATTGTGCAGCAGGATGTTTTCCTGTTTTCCGGAACGATTAAAGATAATATAGTTTTGAATAATGAGACCATTTCTGACGAAAGAATGCAGCAGGTTTCGGAATATGTGAATGTTCACAGATTTATAGAAAGTTTGCCAGAAAAATATTATGAACCTGTAATGGAAAGAGGATCAACTTTCTCAGTTGGTCAGCGCCAGCTTATTGCCTTTGCACGTGTACTTGCCTACGATCCTGCTATCTTTGTGCTGGATGAAGCAACTTCCAATATCGATACCGAAACAGAGATATTAATACAGGATGCACTCAAGAAATTAATGGAAAATAGAACTTCGATAATCATCGCCCATCGGCTTTCCACAATTCAGAATGTGGACAGGATAATTGTGCTTCATAAAGGTGAGATCAGGGAAGTTGGAACTCATCAGGAATTACTTGCTAACGAAGGATTATATTACGATCTGTATAGATTGCAGTATATGTAAAAACTTAACACCGAGAACACTTAGATTATACAATATGAATGATGGATGTAATTGAAGACATGTCGTAGAAGTAAAAAATTACAAATTCTTTATCACTTGCTCATCTAAGAATTTTTTTCTCATTCTCCAATCCGGCATCAATACCGTCAAAAAATTATAGAATTTTTTATTATGATGAGAAAATCTCATATGCACCAATTCGTGTAAAATAATGTATCCCAGACAATATTTAGGTGCTTTTATCAAATCGAAATTAATTGTAACTTTATTCGTCTTATAAGAATATGAACCCCATCTCGATTTCATCTTACGGATTTTAAGATGTGGTTTCTCAAATCCGTATTTCTTTATTTTCGGAAAGTATTTATCCAAACTTTTATGAAAATGTTTCTCTGCTTTTTCTCTATACCAGTTTGACATTATTTTCTTTTTTAATTCAATATCATTTCTATCTGTAACAAGCAGATACAAATATCCTCGATAGAATTTTGCAGAATTGATATCAGATTCTTGCACTTTGAGACGATACTGTTTCCCGAGATAAAAAAATGATTCACCGCTTTCATAATTTCTATCATTGATATTAGTTATAAATTGTTCAAAATACAGAACTTTTTTATGAATCCATTTCTTATGTTTTTCGATAAAATCTATGATAAATTCTATAGGAACTTTTTTGGAAGCAGTTACATAAATATCCAGTTTCCGAGTTACTCTCAAATTGATATTTTTTACATTTTTTCGGATGATATTAATTATGTAATTCCGGTTTTCGATTTTAATTTTGTGTTGTTCCATTTCCATATCTGCTTAATGCTATCATTAAAACATTTTCTATAATTTTATCGATCAGATCAAAATCAATTTTAATCTCATACATTTGGAGGAAATCGTATAACAGATCATCCAATTCTTGAGAAATATGTTTATGAATTTCCAGATTATTCTCCCAATCTACCTTTATGCAACTTTGAATTATTTCATCAGTTGTTAAAGCAAGCTTACCAATACTTTCTTCAGGAATATTTTCTTCATTTGTTTTTATTAGATCACTCTCCACCAGAATTGATTTTATCTCTCCATAAAATGCTTTTGCGTGATCATTGAATAAAATATTTTCAGGATAATCGATGTCTGATCTGCCTTCCCGATAATCTTTGAGAATTTCCTTCATTTTGTTCAGATATTCAAGTTCGCTGATCCGGTGTTTATTATATGCTTCAATTGTCTCGGCAACTCTTTGGGAAAATTTTTTGAAAAAAGCAGGATTTTCTTTCATCTTCTTATGAATTGATTTTGATAATCTCGCCTGAATAGCTTCCGCTTGTGCTCTCGGTGTTGATAATCTTTCCAACTCCTTGGTAAAAGCATCCTCATCAGTAATATCTACCGGATTTGTAATACGGATTATCTCTTCTGCCGAAACATAATTATCCATCAATTTCTGCATTTTAAGTTCATATTCTCTATGATCAATGCTTTCAAAATACCTGATCTTTACATTCCTGCGAAGCTCCTGGAAAAATTTGAATTCTCTTTTATATTTCTTCAGTTGTTCAATGCCGATTGCTTTATAAACTTCTTCGGATTCTATGGCAAAACTTAAATTCCTACCCAGATTGCAAACTAAATCATAGAATTTTTCCCGAATTTTATCATCACCGAGAATGATTTCATATTCCTCAATATCATTCTTATTTTTCACATCTTCGAATATTTCCCAGATACTTGAACGGTATTGTTCAATATCACTTAAAATTTTGGTTACATCATACAGGACATCTTTGATATCTTTACCGGCAAATTCTTCCAAACCTGCACCTGAATAAATTTCCATTGCTTCATCGAGTTCTTTGATGAGTCCGCGATAATCGATAATATAACCGTAATCTTTTCCTTCGGATAACCTGTTAACACGGGCAATTGCCTGTAAAAGATTATGTTCCTTCAAAGGTTTATCCAAATACAGAACAGAAGCTTTTGGTGCATCAAAACCAGTTAGAAGCTTATCAACAACAATTAATATATCAACTTCCTCACCATAGACAAATTCATCTTTTACATATTCCTCATAATCTTCACCGGTTTTGTATTTCTTTAATATTGTATTCCAAAATTCTACTACAACTTTTTTGGAATCTTCATCAGGGATTTCATATCCTTCGCGTTGGTCTGGTGGAGATATTACAACGAAAGTATTCAAATTATCCAATTCCTCAAATGCTTTATAATATTGAATTGCTTCATATTTTGAGTTTGTAGCCAGCATTGCTTTGAAGCCGGTGTTTTTATAACTCTTCATAAAATGCTCATTAATATCAAAAGCAATAAGTTCTAATCTTTGAATTGTAGATGCAATTTTCTCGAATCTGCTCCACTTTTGTTTGACTTCATCTGTCTGTGATTCTGTTAAATGCCTGGTTATCATTTCCAGCCTGATGTCGATTGCTTTTCTGTTCACAGATTGATCTACCATCTTTCCTTCATAAAGTAGCGGAACAATAGTTTTATCTCGAACACCATCTGCAATTGTGTAAGAATGGATCGGTTTTGTGCTGCCGAATTTCCTGAATGTATTTCGTTTTTCACGGATCATTAAAGGTGTTCCGGTAAATCCAAGATAACAGGCATTGGGAAAAACAAGTTTCATCTTGATATGAAGTTCACCATATTGAGTGCGATGACTTTCATCGACCAGCAAAAAAATATTTCTACGGTAATCTACTATCCTCTTTTTTGAAGCTAATTCAAATTTATGAACTAATGTAGTGATTATTTCTCTTTTACCTGTTTTGATTATATCGATGAGATGTTTACCGGAATTTGCCCGAACCGGTTTCATTCTTGTGTGGGCAAAATTGTCCCTGATCTGCTTATCCAGGTTTATTCTATCTGTGACTACAACCACTTTTGGATCAGTAATATCTTTGTCTGCAATAAGGCATTTTGCCAGCATTATCATAGTAATGGATTTTCCAGAACCTTGTGTGTGCCAGATAACGCCGCCCTGACGATTGCCTTCTTTATTCGATCTTTTAATGGTATCCATTATGGCTTTCACGGCAAAATACTGCTGAAAGCGAGCTACCTTTTTTTCATCTCTATCAAAAATTACAAAGAATTGAATAAACTCCATTAATCGTTCCGGAGAAAGCAAAGATATGAGCATCCTGTCCTGAAAGGTCGGTTCTCTATCTGTTATTAATCCGGTAAGTTGATTATTTAACCATTCCTGTTTTTCTTCCCGCCAGATAGACCAATATTTTTCAGGGGAATTGCAGGTGGCATATTTCCCATCATTTTTATTTATGGAAAGTGTGAGTTGTACAAATTTGAAAAGTTGCGGGATCCAGGTTTTTCCCTGATTGCGGATAGTTTGACTGATACCTTCTTTAACTGAAATGGATGCTTTTTTACACTCGATGACTACGATTGGAATTCCATTAATAAACAAAACAATATCAGGTCGAGCGCGACCGCTTGTAGTTCGTTCCACAGAAAATTCTTCTGTGATATGAAAGACATTGTTATCTATATTCTGCCAGTCGATGTAATGCAGATCGAAGGAGCGTTTACTTCCATCCGGAAGATCTTCCTGGTAACTTCTACCCAAAAGTAGATGATCGTAAATTCTCTCGTTGGTTTTTACCAATCCGTCGGTTAATGGCTCATCCAGGTCTTTGACGGCTTGATTGATATTTTTTTCGGAAAATTTATATTCTTTGCTTTTGTACTCGTAGTTATTAAGCTCAATTAATTTATGTTTGAGAATATCGGTTAGGATAACATTATATAAGTTTTCTCTTTGCTGCTGAGCTTCTTCTGGTGAAAGGTAAATGTAACCCAGTGATTTCAGCAATTTAATTGCCGGGAGTTGCGAAGTTTCTAATTCTGAATACATATTTGCCTCTATAAAATTATAAAAAAATTTATAAAAAAATAAAAATAAATTGACAATAATAATGTTAAAAATAATTTCAAACCACTCATTGGCCATTCATTAAAGATGTAAGAGCTGAAGGAGATGGATCTGCCGTCTGTGCAGATCTTTTCATTTAATACGATTTTTGTATTTTCTCTCAAAATCTTTCATCTTGTATTTATTATCAATGAAGAATGATGTAATAAGTCGATATGTCTTATCCTGATACTTCTTTAGTATTACAACAAAATCCTCTTTTTTTAACCATAAATAAGTTTTAATAGAGCCATCCCCTTCCAAATAATCCCAGTTTAATATTTCAGAAGAACTAACATTTCTAATAATTTCTGGAATCCAGCTAATCCTCTCGGATCGTCTTAGATCAGGTAACCGTTCAGGTTCGTCTTGGTTTTCAATATTATTAATTTTTTGCTTTCTTCTTGGTATTTTTTTAGGTCTACTTTTTCTGCTTGTTAGATGCCAAAATATCTTTTCTTTACCATCGTCTTTATCAGGAAAAATCCAAACACTTCTCCGATTAAGTTTTAATCTCGCATCTTTTATTTTTTTGCAAAAATATTCATAAAGATCGTTGTATGTATTTTCAGTCCAAGGATTAACTTGAAACAATGATGGTAACCAGTCTAGCATCTAAATTTCTCCATTAACTGGATTCCAAATAAAGAGATTTAATTTCTTTTCAGTAGGAAGCGTACTTTTATTTAAACTAAATCCACTTTTATTAGCAATTCTTTTTATTAAATCGAGTTTTGCTGAATTAGTTTTTAAATTTCTAAAATGGTATGAAATAGCACCAAGGAATAAATCAGACATTTGCAATAAACATATATCATGTGAATGGACATGCTGCATCTTTTGAATAATGCTACGGTTAAAATCATAATTCACATTTGATAAGATTTGATGAAGATTTTTTAATTTTTCCTTACTCCTACTATCTTTTATATCTAAATAAATATGATAGATTTGTTCAGAACTAATTATATTTCTTAGTAGATAGAAATACATTTTATAATACCAGTCATCGTGTGTTTGGAAATGAGTGTCATGATTAAGAATTGATTTGTCTGGAATAACCCAGGCTCTAAACCCCAAATCTTCTTTAATGAAATAATAATCAATTAATTCTCTATAAAAATCAACTTTTGCATTTGATACTTTTGACCATTTAATTTCAAAGAATTGTGACAGATTATGTTTCTTCTTTATTTCGGAAATCTCATTATTATAAATTTCTGCTTTTACCTTGGGACACCATAATGCACCCAGAACCATTGATTTTTGATTATCGTTCTCTAAATGACAACTCTCATCACAATAAATGTTTATAATCTCATACATCGTATTCTCCTTCAGTCACCCTCACTATCCCGGTTAACAGCAACTGCATCAAACCCCGCTTTTGCTCTTTGAGTTGCGCTAATTCTTTTTTTAGAAGTTCGATTTCCTTATCTGCTGTTGATAATGTAAAAGTTATTAAATTTTGTTCTTCTTTTTTAGGTAATATAATCTTATGTTTTTCAATATCTTTTTTTTGTATATTTGGTAATCCCGATCCAACTCTTAATCTCATAATAGTCTTTTCTTTAAACTTTAATATTTGAAACAAATAATTTTTATTTACTTGTAAATTCAATAATGTATAGCAATGCCCACCACTCCAAAATTTATGTTCAATAAAATTTACAAAACCACAAGAATTTCCACCTTCACTAATCGTTATAGTTTTACCCTTTGTATTCCATTCATTTGTAAAACCTGATGGTTCAATTCCACCGTTAATAACAAGATATTTCCCATTTACAATCATTATAGATTTATTTAATTGGATTCCTTTGTTAATTTCGCATATTTCTCCTAACTTTACTTCTTCCCATTCACCTTCAAAAGGTTTCCCTGTTTCTGGATTTATCACTCGTTTCTTTCCTGTAAGCAATAGTTGCATCAATCCTTTTTTCTGCAGTTTTTTCTGCTCGATGAGTTTTTCTTTCAGTTCGATGGTTTTATCCCAGGTGGAGAGGATGGTGGCGATGCGGGATTGTTCGGGAAGTGTTGGAAGCACTATTTTATGAGGATTTATATGCTTATTATTTAATTGTGGAATTGTTGATGTATCAGTAATTTTATATAACTTTTCCTTAATGATATAATAATACAAAAATTCATTATCTAAAGACAATTTAGTTGTTAATGTCATTAAGTTTGTATCCATAAACGAATCTTTAGACAATATTCTAACTTTATTTAAAAAAATAGCTGCTCCTCTTTTGGGAAAAATCAAACTTCCTTTCTTTACTAAATATTTTTCAGATTTAGAGATATAGTAATCAGAGTAGCATTGATACTTCGATGAATTATTTAATGAATCAACCTTATAATAAGGAACTCCATTTTTAACAAATTTAAATTTTGAAGGACTTTCGCCACTTTGAATTATTACAAATTGTCCAAGTTTTTTTATTGCCCACTCTTCCGGAATAATCCCAATCTTTGTTTTCTTATAATCTTCAGGAACGATGCCGTTTCTTATTTTTTCGATTCTGTCTTTAATTTCAGGATTCAATTTCTACCTTCCTAAATCCTTCTTATCAAGGAAGGACTTTTTTCCCTTCTCCTCGATAGGAGAAGGGCAGGGGATGAGATAGATTCTGGTCATGTTAAGATTTTTCCATTTTGTTAACATTACGAATTACCTATGTTAAGATTTTCCGATATTTTTAACATTAAACCCAAATGTCGAACAAATTGTAATTTCCCGACATGTTTCAGGAATATGTCGGAATATCCTGATTTTTTCGACATAAATTGGTAAATCATTCTTCCAGTTCCTTTTGGTCTTTTTTAAGTTGTTTAATAGATTTATCTGGTGTTGGAAGATCCTCAGGCATTGTACCACCAAGTTCTTCGATTGTTTGCCTTACTTTTTTTCCAACTTTATAATGTGTTTTATTTGCTTTCTTTTTACCTCTAATTTTCTCGCGTCTCAATTTTTCTTCGGTTTGTGTGGCTCGAAACAAATTTGCAGCAAGTTCGGTGCTTCCCATGTGATCAAGGATTTTATGACTTTTCTTCAATCTTTTACGGGCATGAATATCTTTAGCTTTTAATCCACCATAAAGTCCCATATATCCATGATTTTGGAATATTGCATAATCAACAGGTTCGATAACACCGGCATTTTTTGCAGCATCAGCAAGTTGAATATTGTGTTCTTTTAATTCATTGCGAATTGCCAATCGCTTTTTTTCTTCAGTTAATTGTTCATATTCTTCCTGCAATTCCTGTCTGCGTGCTTGAATGGCAAAGTAAGTTTGACCGAGAGCAACGATTTCTTTTCGAGAATCTGCATTCTGTACTATTAAATAACAAGCATATCTTGACAACATAACATCATCTATTCTTCTCTCTGCTCCTGAACCTATAGTAACCATTTTTCCCACTTGGGAAAAATGGTTCTCAACTTCTATCGTGCTATTTTCACACGCTTCTTTTGCTTTATCGATTACATTAAGAAATTTATCCCATCTTTTGTATTCCAGAATCTCTGCCAATTCTCGTGCAAACCAGAATTCAGAATTATATTCATTAGTTTTTTTTATTTTTTCAAATACTGTTTTTTTATACTTTTGTATATTTTCCACAAGTTCCTCCTTTTTATAATCCTAATTCTTCCAGATATTTTTCCATCTGTTTTTCTACTTCCACAATTTCTGTTTTAATTCTTTTAATATTTTCTTTCACTTCATCCATATTAACAGGTTCTTCTTCTTCAAATGTATCCACATAGCGGGGAATATTCAGGTTATATTCATTTTCCTTGATTTCATCAGGAGTTGATACATTAGAGTATTTTTCGATAACTTCGTAATTATCGTATGTTTTCACAATTTTTTCAATATCCTGTTCTCTTAATCTGTTCTGATTTTTTCCTTTTTCATAATTTCCAACACCGCTGGCATCTATGAAAAGAATATCGCTTCTTTTCCTATTTTTTTTGAAAATGAGAATTGTAACCGGAATTCCAACTCCGTAAAATAGATTAGCCGGAAGTCCGATAACAGCATCTAATAAATTATGTTCAAGTATCTCTTTTCTAATTCTACCTTCGGAAGCACCTCTAAACAATACTCCGTGCGGAAGCACAATTCCCATTCTGCCGTTTTGAGCAAGTGATTGAAGCATGTGCAGAACAAAAGCGTAATCACCTTTTGATCTG
>JAUWNO010000290.1 GCA_030612605.1 Armatimonadota bacterium | reverse complement strand
TGTTCAAGTATCTCTTTTCTAATTCTACCTTCGGAAGCACCTCTAAACAATACTCCGTGCGGAAGCACAATTCCCATTCTGCCGTTTTGAGCAAGTGATTGAAGCATGTGCAGAACAAAAGCGTAATCACCTTTTGATCTGGGAGGAACTCCCCAACCGAACCTTTTATGCGGATCGAGAGCATTTTCCATTTTGAATTTTTTATCATTGGTATCTCCTGAAAATCCCATTGCCCATTTATCGAGAGAAAAAGGTGGATTGGCAACTTCCACCTGGAATTTCATTAAATTACCATCGATTAGATGAAGTGGGTTAGCAATAGTATCTCCCCATTCGATCTTGGCATCGTCAACTTTGTGCAAAAACATATTCATCAAGCATAGAGAATGAGTTTGTCCATTTCGTTCTTGTCCGTAAATCGCTACTTTTTTATGGGAAACCTGTTTTGCTGTTTTCAAGAGAAGCGAACCGGAACCGCAGGTTGGATCATAAATCCGGTCATTTTCTTGAGGTTTTACAAGTCTGGCGATCAGTTCGGAAACTTCGGGAGGTGTGAAAAATTCTCCGCCTTTTTTCCCGGCATCAGAAGCGAACATTTTTATCATATATTCATAAGAATCTCCGATTATATCCGCATTCCCGATTTTAGATGGTCTTAAATCAAGTTCATTAAAATCTTCTAAAAGGTGTTTCAGCATAGAATTCTTTTCTTTAGTATTTCCCAAAATTATTTCAGAATTAAAATCGATATTTCGGAAAACACCTCGAAGTTTGGATTTGTTTTCTTCTTCAATTCTTTCCAAAGCGGTGTTAATAATGTCTCCGATATTTACTTCATTTCGTATTGAATAAAGATAATCAAAAGCAGATTTTTCATCGAGTGTAAATCTATCGCGAGCAAGAGCTCTTTTCGTTCGCTCTTTATTACCTGCATATTTTTCCGTGTATTCAGTAAAATGTTCTTTGTATGTATCGGATAGGTATTTCACGAATAACATAACCAGGATGTAATCTTTATAAATAGCAGAATCGATTTTACCTCTGAAAGTATCGCAGGCTTTCCAGAGTATGGAATTGATTTTATCTTTACTAATTTCCGGCATTAATTCCTCCTTTAAAGTTTTTAAAAATTACTTTTGGTAAATTTTTGATAGGCTATTAAATAAATTTTCTTTTTTTTCTCTTTTAATTCATCCATAAGTGTTAGTTCTTTCTGTTGTAGTTTTTGTATATTTGCAATTAATTTCTGTTTTTCTAAAGATGGAACTTGTACTTTCATTTTTCTTAAAAAAGAAGATTTTATTATATTTACGGTGCTGCTTGTTTTATTTGTTAAAAATTGTTTCTGAGCACATTCACTATTCAGATACCAGGCGAGATATTCGGGTTTTATAATGTCATTTTTTAATCTAACAATATAGAAAGAAGATGGAATAATTAAGCCTGAAAATTCGTCAGATAAATAAGTGGCGGTGTTAGGTTCACTTATTCTGATTATAATATCTCCAATACAGGAAAGAAATTTGTATGAGATTTTCTCTTTGCTTATAAAATCACCAAAATACTTTTCATTAATGTTTCCCAATACTGATGTACTTCTTAAAGTTATTACTTTATAATCGTAAGTGTGTGCAGTAGGTTCCGGTGCTTTTTTTCTTGCTAATACTAAACCTGTTTTAATGATTGCAATATCTTCAAGCTTCATTTAATTCCCGTCATATTTTTATATGACGATAATATAATCAGGTTTATTTTAATGTCAAATTATTTTTTTGTTTTATTGAAATATGACATCTATTTCTAATTAGTGGTTGAACGAAAACTCGCTAAATTTTCATTATGATGAAACCAAGACCTTACGGATTGTTGAGGAACGAAATCTCCGTAATGGTTGGTATTTGCAGCTTAACCATTGCGAAGGTTTCCAACCATTCGCAAGGTATGGTTTCGTGTAAATTAGTGTTAATTCGTGGTTTCAATACTTTTCGTTCAACCACTAATTAATAGACAAAAAAGAAATGTGTGAATTTAGAAATAAATTTATTTTTTTTTATTGTGAAATCAATAAATCAATCGAGTTTGTATCAATATCAAATCCAAACAAAAAAGAGATTGACACGTTAACACACAAGTAAACTTCTGTTTTATGAAATGAGAAGTATGTTTAAGGGTAAAAAAATGAGTGATCTTCAAAAAAACATTGCAGAAAGAAAAAAGAGAGATCCCGATTTCGCCAAAAACTACGACGAAGGCTTTGAAGCTTTCAAATTGGGTGTAATGCTCAAACAGGCAAGAAAAGAAGCAGGATTAACACAAGAAGAATTAGCTCAAAAAATACAGACAAAAAAAGTGCTATTTCCAGAATCGAGAATCATTCGGGAGATATAAAATTCTCGACTCTGGAGAAAATTGCTTCAGCTTTGGGGAAAAATCTTAAAATTACATTCGTGTAGTTTCGTGTATTTCGCGGGAAAAAAATATTAGCGTTAATTCGCGATTAAAAAAAGGAGGAGAAAATGCAGAAAAAACTTTTATTCTTTTTAATCTTAATTTTCACAATTACAGTTTATGCAAATCCGGGCATTATTGAAAATCCAGAAAATGTACAAGCTTTCCCAAAAGGAACTCTTTTCAATGAGGATTTTGGATTTTCTTATGAAGATTTTACTCTTCGTGAACCACTCGATTTTGATTCTTCCTGGGTAAGTTTTGAAGGCAACTGGCCTTTTGGTGCAAGTTATTCAATCTCATCTTTTGCACCCTTAGACCTTGTTTTTGTCGGCTCCGGTGCAGGAGTTTATATTACAGACATCAGTGATCCTGAAAATCCTGTTATCATTTCAGAAGTCCGGGCAAGATCACTTGTTGACGGCAGTTTTTATGATGCTGCAACTCAAAGACTATATCTGGCAGCATATTTTTCCGGAGTTGAAATCTGGGATCTTTCTGATATTTATAATCCGGTTAGGTTGAGTCGTTGTCCCACAGAACCGTATCCTCGAGCTGGAATTTATGCTTCCGGAGATTATGTTTTTGCAGCAACAGTTGCTCACGGGCTGCGAGTGATCGATGTTTCCGACCCCACAAATCCTTATGAAGTTGCAGATTGCCAAATAAGCTATTATGTGTGGAACATGGCTGTTTCCGGAAATTATATCTATCTTACTGGAAACTCTCAGGGTTTACAGGTCATTGATATTTCAAATCCATTAAATCCTCATATTGTAGCAAGTTACCCAACAGCAAAAGGTGGAATATTCATTTCAGAACCGTATGCCTTTTTTGCTGAAAACGGATTCGGATTAAAAATATTCAATATAGCTGACCCTCTTAATGCTTATCAGGTTGGAAGTTGCACTATTACCGGATATCCATCTAAAGTTGTTGTTTTTGATAATCATGCTTTTGTGGCAGGAAATGAATGTGGATTAGTTGCTATCAATGTAGAAAATCCTGATAACCCCTATCAAGTTGATTCATACAGCGGTTATTATCAACATATAACAGGGGAAGACGGGTACGTTTATCTTAGCGGACAAATTGATGGTTTTCTTGTTTTCGATGTTACTAATCCCGCATCAATCCAATATGTATCTGGATATACTCTGCCGAATTTTACTTCGGATGTGGCAGTTTCAGGAGATTATTTATTTACAGGTAGTACCGGCTTTCGGGTGATTGATGTATCGGACCCAACCTATCCAAT
>JAUWNO010000319.1 GCA_030612605.1 Armatimonadota bacterium | reverse complement strand
TGTTGTTTCTTTTGGACTCAGTTTAACAATTTCAGCATTAAAATTACCTTCTGCAGCAGGAAAGCTGCCTGCACGTATTGTAAGAATATAAGATGGATTTTCTCTTAGAATTTCATGAGTGTTCAATTTTCCATCAAACATTTGCCTGGTGACTTTCAGTTTCTTATCTTCAAATGTTAAGTTCAGACAATCAGTGGAAAAAGGAATATTTAATTCGGTTGCTAAGGCAGGACAAAGGTCCATTCCAAATGCTGTATGACCAATAAGGGTTAATAAAGGTGATTCATTTTTGATAATTTCAACCAGGTTTTTCTGGTAGATTTCGGAATTGAAATTTTCGAAAACAGGATCATCAAAAAGATAAATTTTGTGAGCATAATTTTTTATTCTGTCAATTATTTGGTCAGTTTTCGAGCCTAACAATAAGGCTGTGATATTAAGATTCTCTTTTGCTGCAATCTTTTTTGCACAGGTCAAAAGCTCGAAGCTTATATCTCTAATTTCACCTTTTCTATGTTCAATTAATACAAATATTTCTGCCATTTCAACCTCCTCAAATCAACCCTTTTTCTTTAACTATTTCAGCAAGTTTGGTAGCTGTTTCAGATGGACTTCCATACAGAATTTCTACCTGTTTTGTGACTGGTGGAACATATAATTCTTCAATCACCGAATTTATTACTAAATCTTCAAGTTCGATATTTTCTTTTCCAAGTTGTTGAATCTCTTTTTTTGCAGCTCTTCGAATTGCAATCAACGATGCATATCTGGGTTCATTGATTCCGGTTAGAATTGTAAGTAAAGCCGGTAATTTCATATCCAGATGCTCAATAAGACCTTCTTCAAGTTCACGATGAACATGAGTTCTTTGTTCATTCGCATCAACCTTGATAACTAAAGCAGCATGAGGAATATCAAGTAGTTCAGCCAAAGTTACTCCAATTTGAGAATAAGCATCATCAGTAGCAATACAACCTGTTAGAATTATATCAAAATTAATAGTTCTTATTACTGATTTTAATATCTGAGCAGTTTGAAAAGCATCCAGGTTTTCAAAATTTTCAGCTTTAATTCTGATGGCGTTATCTGCTCCTTTTGCTAAAGCAATTCTAAGTGTATCATCAGTATCAGGATAACCAAGTGATAGAACAGTAATATTTCCGCCAAATTTTTCTTTAAGTAAAACTGCTTCTTCCAAGGCATAAGTATCAGATTCATTCATATCAAAAGTTAATCTGTCTTTCTGAATGTTTTTTCCCGTAGAATCAATCTTTACTTCTGCTTCAGCAGTTTGGGGAACTCTTTTTATACAAACTATTATGTCCAAAACAACCTCCTATTTTTTATCATTGATGTAAACAGATGTATTTGATGTAAACAGATAATAAAAAAGATGTTTAAAAAATTCGTCTTCATCAATTTTCAATCATTTCCATCGTTGATTCTATGTTTTTCTTAATAATATTTCTCTTTTTTCATTCCGTTATCTGTCTTCATCAATTCTTCATCTGTTTCCATCAATGATTATGTCTTCATCAATTTTCATCTGTTTTCATCAATGATTCTGTTTAACTCAATAAATTATCTAACCAACTCATTGGCAATAACTAATTTCTGGATTTCAGAAGTACCTTCGTATAATTCCAGGATCTTTGCATCACGGTAAAATCTTTCCACCGGGTAATCTTTTGTGTAGCCATAGCCACCAAAGATCTGAACTGCTTTTCTCGTTACATCTACCGAAATATTTGCAGCATAATATTTTGCCATTGCTGCTTCCTTGGAAAATCTTTTAATACCTGCATCTTTGCACCAGGCAGCATAATAAACGAGCATTCTGGCTGCGTGAATCTGAGTAGCCATCTCAGCCAGCATATTCTGGATCATTCCAAACTTGCATATTGGTTTTCCAAAAGTTACTCGTTCTTTAGAGTATTTTACAGCTTCATCTAAAGCTGCTTGAGAAATTCCGACAGCCTGTGCACCGATATCGATTCTTGAGACATCGAGAGTGTTCATACAAATATAAAATCCCTGACCTTCTTCACCCAAAAGATTTTCTTTGGGAATTCTGCAATCTTCAAAGATCAATTCGCAATTTCCGGTTGCCCTGATTCCCATCAAATCTTCGTGTTTTCCCAGAGAAAAACCAGGCGTATCCCGCTCAACGATAAATGCACTGATTCCTTTATGTTTGAGTTCTTTATTTGTATAAGCAAAAACAACAAAAATTCCAGCTTCCGTACCATTTGTAATAAATCTTTTTGCACCGTTTAAAATATAATGATCTCCATCCAATACGGCTGTGGTTTCCATGGCAGCTACGTCAGAACCTGCGTTTGGTTCTGTAATTCCAATTGCTCCTATCCTTTTTCCAGAACAAAGGTCAGGAAGATATTTTTCTTTCTGTTCTTCATTTCCGAATTTCAAAATTGGATATGTGGTAAGAGAATTATTAACAGCAGTGATAACACCAGTTGAAGCGCAAGCTCTTGATATTTCTTCTATTGCAATAGCCAGGGAAACAAAATCAAATTCCGAACCACCGTATTTTTCCGGAACTACGATACCGAGTAATCCCATATCAGCAAGTTTCTTGATGTTCTCTTTGGGAAATTCACCCGAAATATCGATTTCAGGAGCTAACGGTGCGAGTTCATTTTCTGCAAATTTCCTGACTTCATCTCTTAACATTTTTTGATCGTTAGATAATGCGAAGTTCATTACTTCTCCTTTCCATAATTTTTATTTTCCTAATATTTCTCTGGCAATAACGATCTTCTGGATTTCGGAAGTTCCTTCTCCGATTTCCATAAGTTTCTCATCGCGAATAAATCGTTCAACAGGATATTTTTTGGTTAGACCCAACATTCCGTGAAGCTCGATGGCAGTATTAGTAGCTTTCATACCGATCAGCGAAGCATAATATTTTCCCATGGCAGCTACTTTAGTTAAAGGTTTTCCTGCATCTTTCAGGTCGGCAGCTTGATAAATGAGTAACCGGGCAGCTTCGATCTCGGTTCCAATTTCTGCGATCTTAGATTGGATGGACTGATGTTTGTATAAAGGTTTCCCTGAAATAGTATTAGATCTCACAAACTTGATCGTGTGTTCAAGAGCACCTTGAGCAATTCCCAAAGCAAGAGCTCCAATTGAAATCCTGCCGCCATCAAGGGTTTGCATGAATATCTTAAAACCATCTCCTTCTTTTCCCAATAAATTTTCTTTTGGTATTTTGCAGTCTTCAAAAATCAATTCGGAAGTTATGGAACCTCTTAAACCCAATTTATCTTCTTCTTTTCCCAGAGAAAAACCTGGAGTTCCTTTTTCGACCACG
>JAUWNO010000026.1 GCA_030612605.1 Armatimonadota bacterium | reverse complement strand
CTCCGGGAACATATACAGGTCCGAGAAATAAAAATATTGGTTGGAATCCAATCGGAGGAATCCACATAAAAATTAAAGGATTACCAACTTTGACAGAGCAGTGCATCATAGATTGTGAAGAAAGCGGTGTGGCTTTTATATTTGATCAGGGATTTGAGGGTTATAATTATACAAATGAAGATATAATTGAATCGTTAGTAATCAGGAATGCTATACAGGGAATTGTTATAGAGACCGGTTCACCTTTGATAAGGAATAATGTAATTGAATATTGTGATTCTAATGGGTCAGACGAAAATAACTGTGGAATTGGTATTTGTTGTAGATCTTCTGCTACAATTGAAAATAATATCGTCCACAATAATGTAGGTTCCTGGTATGAGTCTTACCCAGGAAGCTTTACCAAAGGTGGTGGGATTTATATTGAAAATAATACAGATGCACCTGCAATAATAAGAAATAATGTGATTGACAATTGCAAAGCCAGAAATGGTGGCGGAGTTTACTGTACTGGAACAGGCAAGATAATCTTAGATGGTAATAAGATTACTAATAATACTGTAATTGTAGGAGGTGGAGGATATCCTGAAGATGCTACCGGTATATACTGTTTAAATTGTAATGACATAGAGATAAGAAATAATATCGTAGCCAACAATATCGCTTGGAATGGTGGAATTGATGTCGCCTTAGAAGTATATGATAGTGAGTTGGTTTTAATAGAAAATAATACAATAAAAGATAACATTGATCAAATTGGGATAAAATTTGGTTCACTTGGTTCAAACTCCGCTATAAAAAATAACATCATTGCTTATAATATGTGGGGAATTTATCATCATTACGGTATCCTTGCAGAAATTACATATTGTAATGTCAGTGAAAATGAGGTTTATGACTATTATCCAAATGGAATACAAGGCATCGGCTGTATATCTGGACCTCCTGAACTCGATCTTGTTACATATCAACCACGCTGGGAGGAAAGTGTAAAATCCATTTGCATAGACACCGGCGATCCCGCTTCACCTCTTGACCCTGATGGTACACCTTGCGATATCGGTGCGGTACTGGCAATTGAACATAGACTCGATATCATAGACCTGCCTTCTCCTTCAGTTGACAACGGCTGGAAATGGCTCAGTTTCCCTGCTCTGGATAATATGTATTCAACTCCAACTTATGATCCTGACCAAGCGTATCATTTACTTTATGATATACTACACCCCCTCCCTAATCCTGAATTATATCGAGTATATTATGTTGATGGTCTTTTTGTCTGGCAAACGGGAACTTACTGGAATGGAACCGATAATATTTTTTCCAGAACAGATGGCTATAAATTTCAAATGAATGCGGTAGCTACATTGGATGTACCCGGTTTTAAGGTAGCGGATAATACAACAATCGCATTAGCTGGGAATAATGTCGAGAACTGGGTCGGTTATTGGTTAGAAGAAACACAGCATGTAAGCGATGCATTTAGTGATTATTGGAGTGGTTCAAACATCAACTTTATACAGCATCAAAAGTGGACGGCATTTTATTTGGGTCGATGGAGAATTATGTTATATGAGGGTTGTGACGAACCAACACTTTCTTATGGTGATATGGTTGTTGTGAAATGTAATACAACAATTAGTAACTTCCGTTGGGAAAGTGGTACACCGGTAGAAAAGACAGTGTTTGCTAAACCGGAATATTTCACCTTTGAAGAGCAGGCAGGTTATATACCACTCTACATCGAACTGGATAGCAGTAATATGCCGCAGGAAATTGGTGCATTAGTAAATGGAGAATGTATTGGTGCTGTAGTTGTGGAAGATACTCTCACGCAGATCAATGCCTACACTACTTCTGTTCCTCCGGGTAACATCGAACTTGAATTGTATTATGGTGGTAGAAGTGAAAACAAGCATGTATCTTCTTACAATTGTATGACTTCATCCAATCCAAATATAATAATGAAACAACTTTCTACCAAAATGAGTGATGATGCCTGGTTTATCGATCTGCGAGAAGATTCTTCTATGGTTCCTGCACCTACAAAAGTGAGTTTGAGTAATTACCCCAATCCCTTCAATCCCACCACAACTATATCTTACAGCCTTCCGCAGGAAGGCAAGGTAAGCCTGAAAATTTACAATGTGAAAGGACAGCTTGTGAAACAGCTTATAGACGGCTCTCAACCGGAAGGGTATTATGAAGTGGTTTGGAATGGCAAAGACAATACAGGAAGGTCGGTTGCCAGTGGTATATATTACTATCGAATTACTGCATGCGGAAAAACGATAAATAAGAAGATGCTTCTTTTGAAGTAGAATTTGTACTACCTTGCGAAGGTTGTGAAGCTCTCTTTAACTCTCGACCTTCGCAAGGTTATTGATCTTTAAATAAATGAAATTGTGTCATTCTGAGGGAATCTTCTTGCTTTTCACACGAAGAATCTACATCGGAAAGGACTCTTCATCGAATGCCTTTGTAAGAATTCTTCAGAGAGACAATTAAGTCCCCCTTTTGAAGGGGGAATGAAAGGGGATTTGTGAATCCAATGAATTTATTATGTAAAGGATTTAGACTCTTCGTCGCATGTCGAAGAAGAATTCCTCAGAGAGACAAAGCAGAATAAGGAAATATCATGAATAAACTTTTTACTTTTTACTTTTTACTTTTTACTTTGTTTATTTCACTTCTTCTTGCTGAAACTATCGAAATTAAACAAGACGGCACCGGCAACTTCACCACCATCCAGGAAGGGATCGATGTATCTTCCAATGCAGATACAGTACTCGTCTATCCTGGCACGTATTTCGAAAATCTTAATATTACAAATAAAAATATCACACTAGCAAGCTTGGAGCTAATTACAGGAGATCCACAATACATTTCAATAACGGTTATTGATGGTCAAAGAATAGAAAGCTGTATCTGGGTTATGGATTGCCAAACTAGAGTACATATTCAGGGCTTTACGATCCATAATGGTTCAGGAAGTGTTCTTTATAATTGCAAACTTGGTGGTGGTATTTTATCATATAATTCCATAATGCAAATTATAAGTAACAGGATCACGAATAATATTGCTTGGGGGGGTGGTGGTCTTTTTTTCGGTCTGTCAGATATTGAACTAAGCAATAATATTATTTCTAACAACTCAGCAAGCCAAGGTGGTGGTATAGCAATTATTGACGAAAATATTGTAGACTTCGATCCTATTAATAGAAATTCTATTTATAATAATAATGCTGGGATAGGATATGACATTTTTGCTATGGAATCAAATCATATTCATGTGGTTGTTGATACGTTTTCTGTATTAAACCCTGATAGTTATTATGCCAAAGCATTCGATCAATTTCCTAATTTCAATACATACTTCACATTTGATATTAATCATGGATTATTCGAATTGATTCCTCAAGATCTTTATGTGGCTCAGGATGGTGATGACGATAATTCCGGTTTAACATATCTGGAACCCCTTAGAAATATTTCAACGGCAGTGCGCCTGATTGATATTGATGAAAATGAGCAACGAACTATTAATGTGGAATCCGGAGTATATTCATGGGAATCCAATCAACAGATATTTCCTTTTGGTTTCAAAGAGAATCTCTCAATTATTGGGGAAGATGCATCAAATACTACCATTATTAATGATTATTCATCTGGTCTCTTTGATTGTTTTGATCTAGAAGGTAATTGTGAAATATCCAATTTTAGTTTTTCTATTGACTACGATTTTTCGTATATTCTGTGTAATGTCGCTTTTTCCAATAACTTCAAAATTAGTAATTGCAATTTTACCGGTGAGTCAGGAGATTTCTTCTTAGTCATTTCTGAAACAACCAATATATTATTAGAAAATATCAATATTTATAATGCTTCTACAGTAACTGATCCATGTATGATTTTATTTGATGTGAATGGCAGCATGAACAATGTAATTATGGATAATTGTAATATTTTTGGAAACCCAGACGCTACACAATCAACTTTATATTTAATTGTAGAAGATTCTTTTAATATGAGTAATAGTATTTTTTCAAATAACTATTCTTCAAGTTCATTTTATGGAAATATTGGTATAGCTGAATTTTATCCTAATCTTACAAATAAACAAATTACTAATTGCCTATTTTTCAACAACACAGCTGTCAGTGAAAAGAATATAAGAATTTCCGGTGTAGGTACTAACATTGTAAGTAACTGCACATTTGTTGATAATTCTTCTTCATTTGCAACATTAAATGTAAAAGGTAATTTGGAGTTAATTAATTCGATCATGAATAATCCTGAGAACACATACGAAATTTTAGTATCTCATGGTAATGGAACTATAAGTGAACTAGATGTTTCCCATTGCAATATCCTGGGAGGAGAAGATGCAGTCTATAATCAAGGTGGTGTAAACATTATCAATTGGGGAGAAGGCAATATCGACGAGGATCCACTCTTTCTTTTATCTGGTGATGATCCTTATCAATTATCTGAATTATCCCCCTGCATCGACACTGGCACACCGGATACAACAGGTTTATATTTACCTCCCTGGGATCTGATACATAACTATCGCGTCTGGGATGGAGATGAAAATGGAGTGGCAATCATCGATATGGGATGTTATGAATTCGGGGCTCCACCTGTAGGTTCAAATGAAGAAGTAATTCCATTGAATGAAATAAATTTATATAATTATCCCAATCCTTTTAATCCTATAACAATCATTTCGTTTTCGATCCCAAATGAAAGTAAAGTTGATCTTTTGATTTACAACATTAAAGGACAAAAAGTTAAACAGCTTGTCAGCGATCAGTTTTCAGCGGGTGAGCATTCGGTTGTGTGGGATGGAAAAGATGAAAATGATTTTCCTGTTGGAAGCGGAATTTATTTATATAAATTGCAGACACCATCCCAATCATATATCAGAAAATGTATATTGTTGAAGTAGTAAGAAACCGAAACTTGAGTTAAGTAGTCCGGCAGTTGCCGGATGATCTTGACTTAAGTTGAAAAATCTCATCTTAATACAAGATCTTTCAGACTTGTGTCAAGTATGGATTTCAGAAGTTGAACTCTTAGTTTGCTTTTCAACGGTGTTATTACCTTGAATTGAACCCGAAGGTTTCGACTCGAAACGAGATCAAGTGAAGTCTGAAAAAATTACTGCATCTGGTCATATCTTAATTTGAAATTCTTGATAACTTTATAGATCGAATTAGCTAATTTATTCTGATATGAGGAGTTGGTCAGTTTTTTCTCTTCTGCTTTGTTGGTAATAAAACCTAATTCTAAAAGGACAGATGGCATAAAAGCACCGCGTAAAACATAGAAATTTGCCTGTTTCACTCCTCTATCGATAGCATCTGTTGCATTGATAAGATCTGCTTGAAAATTTGTAGCGATTTTATAACTTTCCTGCAGATGTTCAGCTTGAGCCATATCTGCTAAAATAAATGCCAGGTCATCATATTTTTTTACTGCTTCGATGCCGCCTTCATAATCAAAAACAACCTGATTTTCCAATTGTTCCACAGCTCGTGCTTCATCTGTTTTTGCAGTAGAAAGATAAAAGACTTCAATGCCGTTAACTTTCTTTTTCCGGTGAGCATTGCAGTGAATCGAAATAAAAATATCCGCATTATGTTCATTGGCAAATTTTGTACGTTCCTGCAAAGAAACGAATTTATCTTTTTTGCGTGTAAGCAGAACTTCCACATCCACATTTTTTTCCAAAAGTTTTTTCACTTTTTTGGTAATAGTTAAGACCAGGTCTTTTTCGAATACTTTTTTGGAATAACCGATTGCTCCGGGGTCTTTTCCGCCGTGTCCCGGATCAAGGACAATAGTTTGGATTGTGTTGTTTATGGGTGGTTGAGCAATTAGTTTATTTGATTTTTTTTCAATTTTATCCTCAAAGATGATTGGGAGAATTTTCCAAAGGAAATTTGCAGGGATAAGAAATTTTCCATTTTTGTTTATGATTGGAAATTCGAAATTATAAATTTTACCTTGAAAGGTTAAATATGAAGACTCCAACAGGAAAATGATCTGCTCATCATACATATTAACTTTTAATCTTTGATCGAGCAAATCTTCGATGATTTTTGCTTTGAAGACTTTATTCAACTCAAAAACATTGAAATATTCATTGCCGGAAATCTTCTCGGTTTTGATTATTTCAGGATCTAATTTGCTTTTGTACTCCACTTTGACAGATGCTTGCAGATTAAAAAAGAAAACTGAAATTAGTATTAAAACAACTACGGATTTTATCATTTCATTCTCCCGATTCTATATTTTTGCTCGTTACGAAAGTCCTCTTTCGTAACGTTTTGTATTCCCAAACAGACCTGTTATCCAACAGGTTAAAAGTTTGGGAACAAGCTAAAAAAGAGATAGATTAAGGTCTCTGATAATATTCATTTTCTTCTCTTTTCGACCTCATCCCAGCCTTCTCCTATCCAGGAGAAGGAGAACTTTCCTCTCCTTTTAGGTATGAGTCGGCTTGCGAAGCAAAAGATCTCAAGAGGATTGAGTAGAGGTAGAAAACACTCTTTTTTGCAGAACTCACAATATTTTAAACTTACCAAATTTCAAAAATTTTGTAAGTTATTATTTCTCATTTTTCATTTTCAGATAATGCTTATAACTCAAAAAAGAAGATAATAAAAACATAAACATGCTAACGCAAAAAACTGCTCTTACTCCAAATAATCTTAAGATCAAAAATCCTAAAAATGGAGCGAAAATTCCTCTTAAACCTGTTAAGGAAACATGCACACTCTGATACATGGAGGCATCTTCTTTTCCTGCAAAAATGATTGAACTCATATTCCAAGTGATGTGAACTGAAGACATGGCAATTCCAAAGAATAGAAAGGCTGAATAAACAATGAGATTAACAAAGTTCGATTTAAGAAAAAAACTGGAAATCAGAAGAATTAAAGGGTAAAGACTCAAGCTGCCAAAAGATAAAGAAGAAAAAAATGCCGGGTGTTTTCTATCAAAGATTTTACCGGCAACCGGTGCTAAAAACAGAATTCCAATTTGAGCAATAACTCCTTTTGCCATAAATGTTTGAGTGTAATCCATTTTGAGAAAATCTACCAGGTAAACAGGAATTGCTGGCAGAATGATCATGAAGCCGATGCCATACAAAAAAAAGTTTCTCTGGAAGATGGCAAAGTCTTTGTTTGTTCGTAATACTTCTAAAGTTCTTTCTATTGGTTTGATGAAAACTTGCTTTAAAGTTAGAAAAGCTTTTTCCTCAAAGCTCTCTTTTTTTGTTTTTATCAGGGCCATTATCAATGAACTGAAGCACCCGAAAATTCCAATCATTAAGAAAACATACCTGAACCATTCTTCGTTTATATCCAACATTTTTCCTGCAACAAAACTGAAAACAATGGAGACCAAAGTGATCAAACTGGAAAAATATCCAAAAAGCAATCCCCGATTTCTGGGACGAATATTGGTTTGAAAAATTGAATTTTGGGCAGGGCTGATAAACGCATTAAAAGAAAACAGTAAAATGAGGAGAGCGAGATATTGATAATAGTTGTGAACCCAGAGCATAAGAACAAGTGAGAGTCTTCCAACAACAGCAGCAAGAACAAAGTATTTGGAAAGGTCTTTGGAATGTTCAAGAATTTTTCCCCACCAGATCGAGAAAAGATTAGAGATGGGCCACAACATAACCAAAATAGTGATCTGCCAGTCAACCGCAAGCAAAGCTTTTTTGGCTATGATTTCCTGAATCAGAAAAGAACCGAAAACAAATCCATTAAAAAATGCAGACAGCATTAGAAGCAAGAAAGTCTTTTTCTCAACCTGATTTAATTTCATTTCCTTCCCAAATATGAATTTCAATTTTTTGGCAAATTCTTAGGAATGATAAAATTTGTCCACTTTTATCACATCAAAATAATAATTTATCACCTCGTTCCAATGCTCTTTAGCCTGTTAAATCTTATTATTTATACAGGTCAGCGTTGGAATGTAATTGTAATACGCTCCTGCGTCAGGAGATTGAATAGTTTTTTACGCGGAGCGTTCGTGATATATTTTCCCACGCAGGAGCGTGGGAACAAGAATATTCTAACTTTTTAGAGTGGATTCAGTAATATCTTCCAATTATTTTCTTAAATATATCCGATTAAAAAATACTTGCTTGAAAAAAAAGAATTTTAATCTTTGTTTCCAGTTTAAATATAAGATTTGAAAGAAAAGTTTAATCAGGGGAGAAAATATGGGTTTTAAGACATTTCCCGGGGGAATTCATCCTCATGATTTTAAAGAATTCTCCAAAGATATGCCAATCGAAAATCTGCCTTTTTCAAAGAAAGTTGTAATTCCTGTTTCTCAACATATTGGTGCTCCATCAAAACCAATTGTAAAAAAAGGTGATGAAGTTCTCACCGGACAGAAAATAGCTGAACCTGGTGGTTTTGTTTCTATTCCCATGCATGCTTCTATCTGCGGAAAGATCACAAAAATTGCCCGGTTTCCTCATCCCACCGGTGCAATGGTAATGGGTATCGAGATTACTGGAAATGGAGAAGATAAATGGGTTGAACTTATCGATGATGAGAAATACCTGGATTTACCTGTGGAAGAAATGAAAAGCAGGATTTCTGAAGCCGGTATTTGCGGAATGGGCGGTGCAGGTTTTCCCACTCATGTAAAAATTTCTCCTCCCAAAGATAAACCAATAGATACGATCATTTTGAACGGTGTCGAATGTGAGCCATATCTTACTGCAGATTATAGAATTATGATGGAACAACCTGATGATATTCTGGCTGGTTTGAAAATACTTTTGAAAATCGTGAATGCTGAAAAAGGTATTATTGGCATTGAAGCGAACAAACCTGAAGCTATCAAAAAAATGAAAGCTTTAGTTAAGAATGAGCCGAATATCAAAGTCATCAGCTTGAAATTGAAATATCCTCAAGGTGCTGAAAAACAACTTATTTATGCTGCTACAAAGCGTAAAGTTCCCAATAAAGGCGGGCTTCCCATGGCAGTGAAAGTAATTGTTCAGAATGTGGGAACTGCTATTGCGATTTATGAAGCAGTAAGATTTAAAAAACCTTTGATCGATAGAGTGATAACTGTAAGTGGAAAAATCGTTAATAAACCAAAAAACATCAAAGCTCGAATTGGAACATTATTTACAGATTTATTAGATTTTTGTGAAGGGACTAAAGAAGAGATCGGGAAAATTATTTCCGGTGGTCCTCTGATGGGATTTGCCATTTCAACTCTTGAAACACCTTTGACCAAGGGAAGTTCAGGGCTTATACTTTTGAATAAGAAAGATGCTCAAATAGATGAAGAGAGCACCTGTTTACGCTGTGGAAGATGCGTGGATATCTGCCCATTGAATCTTGTGCCCAGTTTGATTGCCAACAGTGTTCGTTATGATGACTGGGATGCTGCTGAAAAATATGGAGTTATGGATTGCATGAAATGTGGAAGTTGTGCTTATGTTTGTCCATCCCATATTAAGTTGATTCAATGGATAGATATTGGTAAGATAAAAGTAGATGAAAAGAATAGAAAATAGGGTTGCGGGGCTCGGAGACCTTTCCGAAACTTCTTATGGAGTGATTCTTACAGATAAATTTCGGAAAGTTAAAGAGGATTCGGGTTGCGAGTTGCGAGGAATACCTGCTTCCGAAACTTCCGCTTCGGAAGTTGATAAATCGTTTTAAATTTATAATTTCTTAATTGATTGGGAGGATAGATGACTGATGTTTATGCTGTATCAGCAGCACCACACATCAAACAAAGAATTTCTGTTCCGTCTGTAATGTGGCAAGTGGTTTTGGCTTTAACTCCAGCCTTGCTTGCCAGTATTTATTTCTTTGGTACAAAGTCTCTTTGGCTTACTTTATATGGGATTATAGCTGCTGTAATAACAGAAGCAGTAATACAAAAAATCAGGAAAATTCCAATAACTGTTACAGATGGAAGTGCTATTGTAACAGGCTTGCTGGTGGCTTTTAACATAAATGTTTCAGCACCGTGGTGGATTCCTGTGGTAGGTTCAGTTTTCGCTATAGCTATTGGCAAACAGATTTTTGGAGGTCTGGGCTTTAATATCTTCAATCCGGCACTATTAGCCAGGGCATTCCTGGTGGCTTCCTGGCCCACAATCATGACTTCAGGATGGACTTCGACTCGACTTGGTTCAATTAGTGGTTTACATTCCGGTATTATTCCTTCCACAGCAATAAAAGCACAAAATCTGATTACTTCAGCTACACCGCTTAATGTTGCCCAGCAATTAAGAGATAAAGTTTTCACGAGCGGATTTGCAGATAACCTTGCGGAAAGTCAGGCAATTGCAAATACAATATTTGATAAATTAGCAGATTTCGGAACAATCCAGAATCTTTTCTGGGGAAATGTTGGCGGAGTTATTGGCGAAGTTTCTGCTGCTGCACTTTTGATTGGAGCTGCATTTTTGGCTTATCGTCATATTATCGAATGGAGAATTCCAATTAGTTATATTGGCACAGTTTTTGTTCTTACATATATTTTTGGAGGGATTAACGGATTATTCTCAGCTTCGATTTTGCTACCTGTATTTCATGTCTTTGCTGGTGGTTTAATACTTGGTGCATTCTTTATGGCAACGGATATGGTTACATCGCCAGTCACGAAAAAAGGCAGGATATACTTTGGAATCGGTTGCGGAATTTTAACAGTTGTGATTCGAATGGTTGGCGGTTATCCGGAGGGGGTATCATATTCTATTCTTCTTATGAATATTGCTGTTCCACTTATTGATAAATACACCGTTCCCAAACCTTTTGGTGAGGTGAAAAAAATAGCACACGGATGACACGGATAAAATTGACAGGATAAACAGGATTGACAGGAAAAAATAATGAAAAATGAATATCCAATATCCAACAAGGAATGATGAAGGAAAAAGTCAGTGTTAGTCAGTGTAAGTCAGTGGCAAAAAAATAGCACACGGATGACACAGATGTTACGGATTAGCACAGATAAGAAATATAACTTTGTGCCTTTGCCTGCCCCGTAAGGAAGAATGACTGTATCGGGGTGTCTTAGTGGTAAAAAGAGGAAAAAATGAAATACTATTTTAGATTAGGATTTGTTCTTTTAATTATTACTGTTGTTGCCAGTGGTATTCTGGCTTATATCAACAGCATTACCAAACCGATCATAGATGAAAACAACAGAATTGCCAAGCAAGAAGCTCGCTTGCATGTTTTACCCGAAGCTGTCTCTTTTGATAGTATTTTTGTTTATAATGATGAAAATGTATATCAAGGAAAAAATGATGCGGGAGATGTTGTTGGTTATACTTTTGTGGCTTCTCAATATGGATATAGCAGCGATGTGAAAACCATGGTTGGTGTTTTGCCTGATTTTAAAATAAATAGGATATCCATCATAGAACAAAAAGAAACACCCGGGTTAGGTGCCAATTGCGAAAAACCGGAATTTCTACAAAGTTTTGATAATCTAAGTGAACAAGGTTTATTGGTAGATAAAGATGGTGGAAAATTGAAAAGCATCACCGGAGCAACAATGACAACGCGAGCAATAGCTTATTCCATCAAAGACGGCTTGGAAGAGTTGAAAGAAAAAGTAGAAGCAGAAAAATAGCACACGGATGACACGGATAAAACGAATTTGCACGGATAAAATTGACAGGATAAACAGGATTGACAGGAAAAAATAAAACTTTGTGACTTTGTGGAGAATTAGCGTCAAAAAAGATTGGATAATAATTTGTGTTAATTCGTGTAATTCGTGGATAAAAAAGTTAGTATTAGTCAGTGTAAGTCTGTGGCAAAAAAAGAGGGAAAAATGAAATTAATGAAGGAATTTACCAAAGGTTTTATCAAAGAAAATCCTGTTTTTGTAATGGCTTTGGGTTTGTGTCCGACACTTGCAGTAACCACTTCCGTAGAAAATGCGATTGGAATGGGTTTAGCAGCAACATTTGTATTGGTTTTTTCAAATATATTTATTTCTTTAATTAAGGATTTTATACCTATAAAAGTCAGGATCCCAGCTTACATTGTTGTGATAGCATCTTTTGTCACCATC
Organism: Armatimonadota bacterium; assembly: GCA_030612605.1. Taxonomy (GTDB): domain Bacteria; phylum Cloacimonadota; class Cloacimonadia; order Cloacimonadales; family TCS61; genus JABMPU01. Next base: position 126 of record JAUWNO010000026.1, on the reverse strand, counting down.
ATCGATATGGTGATGCATGCCTATGTTCCGGCTTTACATAAAAATCTGGGATTATTCATTCCTCTGATTGTGGTAAACTGTATCATTCTGGGAAGGGCAGAAGCATTCGCAGGCAAAAATAATGTC
>JAUWNO010000124.1 GCA_030612605.1 Armatimonadota bacterium | reverse complement strand
GGCTGGTTAACGATTTGTCTGGTCCTGCCGGCTGCATAATTTCGTCTGCGAAAATACCTCCAACAAAAACAGATAACAATAAAAGAATCAAAACTTTTTTCATATCTCCTCCTTTTTTTTTAAGATTCCTTTTATTTTTTTTTCACGCATAGTGAAAATAGATTTTTTAATAGAAAAGCTTGATAGACAAGCGATGCGGAGTTTTGATGAAATTTTCCGCTAAATCACCTAAATCCGTATAAGCATAATCTATACTGATAATAGCAAAACTTGTTGGAATTGTCCAGCCGAAACCACCTGAATATCCGGCTGCATCATATTCGAACTGATAACCCGATCTGATTTTGAAAGTACCCATCGTATATTCAAAACCAAGATTGTATGTTTCTTTTCTATCTACACAATTATCCAACTGGACTGAACCGATTAAAAAGTTGTTATCATCTACTCTGTAGATATCAGCAGAAACTCCAAGCGAGAAGTTCATCGGGATTTTGAAATCAATTTCTGGCCCGTCTTCATCGATAAGGCCATCACCATCATTATCAAGCAAATCAAATGGATCTTCATCGATAAGTCCATCACCATCATTATCCAATTCAAATTTCATATTTGGACCGAAATTTCTTAAAGACATTCCGATTGTAACATTTTTCCAACCTGTATTATAAAGAGAACCAAGGTCTATAGACATTCCATCTACGGCATATTCATCGAGTTTTTCTCTGAGATATTTTGCTGTGAATCCAAAGGCGAATTTATCTGTGAAAGAATTGGCGTAAGTAAGACCGGCAGCAAGATCATAACAGGTAAATTGTTCTCCGGTAGGGTTATCAAAAGAATCTTCGACATAAACATCCATCCAGTCCATATGCAGAGCAGATGCAAAGAAAGCGAAAGTTCCGATTGAACTTATTCTGGATATTGCAAAAAACTCATGACGAATATTTGCTACATATTCCGTATGAGAGAACAGGATTTGATTATGAGGATTTAATGCTAAACCTGCCGGGTTCCAATATACTGAAGAAATATCATTAGTAACAGCAGTGTAAGCTTCTGCCATTCCAATTGCCCTGGCATCGATTCCGAGCTTTAAGAATTGAAGACCGGCTGTACCTGTTTTGGCAAATGTTTTTGCAGAAAGCAGCCCGGGAATAAATAGTAAAACAGCTAATATTAAGATATATTTTTTCATCTTTCCCCCTTACTTAATAATGACGAATTTGCCGACTTTTTTATCTCCGCTATCATGATCTTTCACGGAGAAAAGATAAACGCCGGCAGCAATTATCTGGTTGTTTTTGGAAAGCAGATCCCAGGGTTCCATTCCACTGGCAGCAACACCTTCGTAAGCTGCTTTGCTCACAGAAATGATATCTTCAATTCCAGCACCATCATGTTTGATCTCATCAACCAAATCTCCGGCAAGTGTAAATATTTTGATTGTACATTTTTCCGGGAGATTGACAAACCAGATACGACGGCTCTTATCACCTTTATCGTCATCTTCACGTTTTCCATCAAACTTGCTTTGTCCTACGTAAGGATTTGGTACAACGTGAATATTTTTCATATTGCTTTTTGCCGAAGGTCCGGGGAAGAGTATTTTCATATTTGCATCAGCATCTCTTCCAGATTCCAGAGCTTGAAGATCCATTTCTGGAATTCCTCTGTCCCAGGCTGTTACTGCGATGTAGTATTCAATTCCTTTACGTGGACGCTTGATCTGGGCGTAGTAATATTTACTGGTCAATCGTTGCTTTGTAAATAGAGAATCTTCCTCGCCAAAATTTGAATAAGCTTGTCCGTTGTGTCCATCAAGAGAAATCCACTTATCATTATAAATGGCAAGATAAATGTCATCACGCAACATAGGATTTTTGAATAACAAAGCCTGGTCATCAAAACTTAAGTTGTTTATTGCATAGTCGTTAAGACTGTCACTGTAAACTACTTCATAATTGAAGATGGGTTCACCATAGAAAATATCTCCATCTTGGTATTCTACAAATTTGTATAGTTCATCATAACGGTAATAGTTAAAATATTTCTCATGCTCAGGATTGGTTTGGTCTAAAAGTTTTGGTTGCGGTAGTCCTTTATCAATTCCCAGGTCACCGCCGAAATCATAAAAAGGCAGACTACTATTGCTGTTAACCTCATAATCAAGTAAATCCTGAGCAGTCTCAACTTTATCCCATCTATCAATTTCTATCCAGTCTTCATGGGAGCCACTACCGGATCTTCCCCAAACAGTATAACCCTGAAAATCGTGTCTGAGCCGATTTGCAGTCCAGGGATTAACAGTAGAATCATCTAAGTAGTATTGGGGATCTGGTGGGGCAAATTCGGGCGGGAAATATTCAAATTGTGCCAATTGGATATCATATTGGGAGATATGGCTATCAATGTCCAGAATGCTATCTTGCCAGCCGATTTTCCCTCTGGTTACGTTTTTTGTATCAACGTTATCCAGCTCAGATCTATTGTTCCAATAAATATCGATGTTATTTCCATTATCAACTAATTCGGCCAACATCCTGGGAATTTTCGGTGGTTCTGGCGCCACATAATGTATGTTTGTATCAGGCAACGTAACTGTGGTAAGTTGCTGTGGGCTTTCGTAAATTTCTTTAGCCCATTCAGACTGACCCATTAATTCCTGAATATTATCTCCCGGGAAAACAGCTATAACAATTTTCATTGTTCTTCCCGGTCCAAGATTCCAGGAGCCGGATGTAGGATTTGACATGCCCTGCATATCGCCGTAGAAAGCAAAGAGATATCTTGTATCAGTGGGATTTCCCACTTGCGTATTCGGGAAATCTCTTAATGAAGTATATTTCGAATCATCAGGGTTTCTATCTGTCATGAGCCAATATTTCTGGTTAGCAGTTTTTCTGCTGCCCACAGTAAAGTAATCAAGCGGGTCAAAATCATCAGGACCCCCACCCACACTCCAGGTCCAGCAGGCAAATGCTAATGAGTCGGGATCTGGAGTACACACACGAGAACCAACAAAACCGGTTGTTAAGCCGCCATCACCATCCCAGTCATAAGTATAAGCAAATTCGTATGGTGCACCAACATAACTGCTAACATCATCAGGAGCGATAGTTTGGCTACCCCAGGCTTGAGGTCCTACATCACAATCCATATAAACAGCCATTGCGCAGTCATAAAGACTATCTCCATATTCTGTATTCATATTTGTGATATTAAATTCGATATAACATAAATTCTTAATATATTCGTAACTCCACTGATAACTCATCTGGCGAACACGAACATTTAAAGGCACGTGAGTGTTACTGGATTGAGAACTGCCGAAATCTCTATCACCCAAAGTTCCGAAAGGGCTATAATCATAATAGTAACCAATGAAATCTTGCTCGGATACAGGGTAACCATCTTCGTCTATAAGACCGTCACCATCATCATCGTTTGGTTGAGCGAAGTTATAGATAGTATTTGATTCATCACTCAGATCAACGAAACCAAGTGGAAACCAGATATCGATACGTTCTTCGATTATACTGGAGCCATATAATTCTTCACCAATAATTAAGTAATTTCCACCATAATCTTCGAACACTGTGGGAAGCTCATCAGCCGCTCTGAAAGGGAAGCCGTATCCGATCGGGTCTTCATCGATATAGCCATCACCATCATCATCGACCCCTCTTCTTTGACTTCTGATAGAGGCAGACATGACTATGTCGGAGTTATTGTACTGGCTGAATTGAGTTCCCAGAGGTGAAGTTTCGAGCGGATTATAAGCAGGCAGAAATTCATAAAGACCTTTATCTCCGTCAAATCCGACAGTTACGAGAGTATCAACAACGAGCTGCAGGTCTGGTGTCCAATCCGGGTGAGTAGCCGGAATTACATCGTCTGTAGTTCCTGCATCTGGTAGCCAATAAAGTTCATTTCCGAATCCGTCGCGTCTTACCATTTTTGCACCAAACCAGAGAGCACCCTGGTAAAGGTAGTCGATTGCGCTACCACCGGGATATTCGAGTGATGGGTAGCCTTCCTGGTCTCCGGAACCGAAAAAACCATAATTACTGATTCTCAGCCAGATATTGCCTACATTGTGATATCTGGTAGGATCGCGTTTTTTATCACCCATACTTCCGCCGTTATCAACAGCTTTTGCCAGCAGGAAACTACTAAGCAATATAAGTGATAACAAAAAGAGAAACTTTTTTGATTTAAATAATTTCATTTATTATCCTCCAATTTTATTTTTTTAATCTAAACTAAATGATACTGGAAATGTAACCCAGCAAGCCACAGGTTTGCCGCCACTTTTTGCCGGAGAATATTCCCATTGCCTTACAGCCTTGATGGCTGCTTCATCTAAGCCGCCAGGACCGGATAAAAGAGATTTTTTAACTTCAATTGCTCCCACAGAACCGTCAGCTAAAACTTCCACTTCCAGCCACACGTCACCCTCGATGCCGCTTCTTCTGGCAAAATCAGTATAGACGGGTCGTATCTGTTTTATCGGAACAGGTGGGTCTTCATATACAACAAATTTGGGGGTTGTCCCAAATTTGGGAAGGACTTTTTCAATGTACGGGTCAAGAATTGTTTTTACGATAGTATCAACGATTTCGATATCTTCGTCTTCGTCACCCTCGAAATCTTCTTCAACGATAATATGAACTATTGGTTTGATGGTTTCCGGTGGTTTGATTTTTTCTTTGATTTCCGGTGGAATTTCAATTGTTTCGGTTATTCTGATTACTCTTTTAAAAGGCTTGACCTCGATTTTTGGTGACACCAGGAAGGCAAAGAGCAAAATAAGAATAGCCAGACAGGTAGCTTTTTCATGATAACTATTGGCAATATCTTTCCAATCTACAATTTTTCTGGTTTTCATGAGCACCTACCTTTTCAGCTTTGCTTCGAAATACACGCGCAAAGCATTCGCTTCTTTCAATTGAGTAAGAATATCTGACATTATACCATAGTTTGTGTCTTTATCGGTTCTGAAACTGCTGATAATATTATGATCATCCGCTAATTTTTTTTGCATAACCCACTGCACATCCGGAATTGAAACTACCATGTCATCAATAGAAATTGTACCATACTTATCAACGTAGATTGTAGCTGCATGTTTACGAGGGATTTTCACAATTTCTTTAGCTTGAGGCATCGTAACCCTCAGTCCTCTTTCTTTCACAAAAACAGTGGAAACCATAAAGAAAAGCAAAAGTAGAAAGGCAATGTCGGACATAGAGGCTGTAGGTATTGCAGATACAGCTTTCGTTTTTTTTTTTATTTTTGCCATAGAACCTTCCTAATTTGTGGATAAAGAAATCTTTTCCGCACCGGCAGCTTGAAGTTTATCTAAAACTGATACCATGTGATGATATTTGCTTTTTCTGTCTGTTTTGAGGGAAATCACCATATCAGGATTATTTTTGACAATATTTCTGATTGTTGTTTCTAATTGATTTAAAGGAATTTCTTCCTGATTCACAGCAACCAGTCCATCTCTATTAATCCAGACTTTAGTGATATTTTCGTCTTTTAGTTTTACTTTTTTATCTGCTATTGTTGATGCCGGAGGTAAAACCAGACCCAATCCCTTTTTGATATCAAACTTTGTTGTAGATAGAAAAAACACAAGCAACAGAAAAGCAACATCAGACATGGATGCAGTAGGAATTCCACCCAGGCTTTTTCTTTTCCGAGCGATTTTCATTCGAACTCCCTATTTGTTTTCAACAAGAGTTTCTATAAGTTTTTCCGAACCTCTTTGCATATCCATTACTAAAGTATCTACCATTCCCAGGAAAAGATTATTGAAAAACTGAACCGGGATAGCCACAGCAAGACCTGCAGCAGTTGTAATAAGTGCTATCTCAATACCGGTTGCCACAATGGTCGGATCCACTTCTCCTGCAGCAGCAATGTCTTTGAAAGCTCTGATCATACCAACCATGGTGCCGAAGAAACCAAGCATTGGTGCTAAATTAATAGTAGTTGATAATGGAATGAATCCTTTTTCTAAGAAAGCCATTTCAATAACACCGGCTGCTTCGATGGATTTTTCCACTGCTTCTATTCCTTTATCTGCCTTGTGTAATGCTGCATGAATAATAGCTGCTACCGGACCTCTTGTCTTTTCACAAAGTTTAATAGCTTCATCATATTTTTTTTCTGCAACTAAGGGGACTAATGTGTCAAAAAAGTTATTAAGATTTACTTTAGCATAGCTCAAAGAAACGATTTTCCAGATTATTGTAGCTAAAGCCCAAATTACCAAGATGAGAATGGGCCACATCACAAAGCCACCCTGAATAAATAGTTCGACCAATCCGCTTCCCACTAATTTGCGAGCGAACATTTCGATGCCGCCCACCTGAGGAGATTCTTCAAACGGTATTTCCTCTTCTATAACCTCATTAACCGTTTCTTCTTCTAACACTTCTTCTTGTGCAAAAGCAACAACTGAAAAGAAAAAGTTTAACAATGCCATTAACATTAATACGGTTAATAATCTCTTCCTCATATTGTTTTCCTCCTACTTTATTTATTTTT
>JAUWNO010000031.1 GCA_030612605.1 Armatimonadota bacterium | reverse complement strand
CGATGTTCCCATTCCTAAAGGAAAAATGATCGAAAAAGCTGAAGATGCAAAAGATGCAGCCAGAGAAATAGGTGGGAATATCTGGGTAGTAAAAGCTCAAATCCATGCAGGAGGAAGAGGAAAAGGTGGTGGAGTAAAACTTGCCAGATCCCTCGATGAAGTAGAAAAATATGCTACTGAAATAGTTGGTATGAACTTGATAACTCATCAAACTGGACCCGCTGGGAAATTAGTAAAAAAAGTTTATATCGAAGCAGGCGTTGATATAAAAAAGGAATTCTATTTAGGAATGGTTCTGGATAGAGCACAAGAGCTGCCAGTGATGATGGCATCGACCGAAGGCGGAGTAGAAATTGAAAAAGTAGCTGCAGAAATGCCGGAAAAAATCATTAAAGTAGGAATTGATCCTTTAACCGGATTTCAAGGTTATCATGCTCGAGAACTGGCATTTGGTTTGAATCTTTCAAAAGAGCAGATAAAAGAATTCGGAAAATTTGCAGAAGCCCTTTATAAAGTTTATACTTTGAATGATGCAAGTCTTGTAGAGATTAATCCTTTGGTTTTGACTGCTGATGATAAATTTATTGCTCTCGATGCCAAAATGGGATTTGATGATAACGCTCTTTTCCGGCACAAAAATATTGCAGAAATGCGTGATCTGGATGAGGAAGACCCGGCAGAAATTGAAGCAAGTGAATACGGATTAAGCTATGTAAAACTCAATGGAGAAGTTGGCTGTATGGTAAATGGAGCAGGACTGGCAATGTCAACAATGGACATTATCAAACTGGAAGGCGGTTTCCCGGCGAATTTCCTGGATGTTGGTGGTAAAGCCAGTGCAAGCACAGTTGCCAAAGGTTTTGAGATAATTCTGAAAGACCCGAATGTAAAAGCGATCTTGGTTAACATCTTTGGAGGTATTGTTCGTTGTGACCGCATTGCAAACGGCGTTCTGGAAGCTACAGAAACAACCAAAGTTGAAGTTCCAATTGTTGTCAGGCTGGACGGAACAAATGCCAAAAAAGCAATTGAGATAATTGGAAATTCCAGTTTAACTAATATCATTTCTGCAACTGACCTTGGTGATGCTGCCAGAAAAGTTGTAAAAGCTGCTAAAGGAGTGTAACCGATGAGTATCTTAGTAAATAAAACTTCAAAGGTAATTGTGCAGGGTTTTACAGGAAAAGAGGGAACATTCCACGCAGAACAGTGTATTGCTTATGGCACAAATGTAGTGGGCGGTGTTACTCCAGGTAAAGGCGGTCAAACTCATCTTGGAAGATCTGTGTTTAATACAGTTAAAGAAGCTGTAAAAACTACAGAAGCAGACACATCATTAATTCTTGTTCCACCAGCTTTTGCTGCTGACGCTATATTGGAAGCTGCTGCTGCGGGAATCAAAGTAATCGTATGTATCACTGAAGGTATTCCTACAAGAGATGTTATTATTGCTAAAAAATTTACTAACAATCATGGTGTTACTTTGATAGGACCAAATTGCCCGGGGATTATTACAGCAGATGAAGCTAAGGTTGGCATTATGCCGGGCTTTGTGTTTAAAAAGGGAAAAGTTGGTTTAATTTCAAAATCTGGAACACTTACCTACGAAATGGCAAATCAGGTAGTTCTGGCAGGTCTGGGAATTTCCACTGCGATTGGCATCGGTGGAGACCCGATAATAGGTTCTACTATCATTGATCTTTTAAAGCTTTTTGAAAAAGACCCGGAAACAGAAGCCATAGTTATTATCGGTGAGATCGGTGGTGATATGGAAATTCAAGCAGCAGAATATATCAAAGAAAGTATCACCAAACCTGTAGTGGCATTCATTGCAGGACGAACTGCTCCCAAAGGAAAACGAATGGGTCATGCTGGAGCTATCATTGCCGGAAGCAAAGGCACAGCACAGGAAAAAATGGATGCACTAACTAAAGCTGGAGTTACAGTAGTTGATTCTCCTGCTGATATCGGAATTAAAGTTAAAGAAGTTCTAAATAAATAATTTTGAGAGAATAAAATGCAAGATTTAGAGAAAGTTTATAAAATCGCTGAAGAATATAAGATGAAAGGGGAGTTGCTTAAAGCTTCCGAAGAATACAAAAAAATTCTGAAAAAAAATCCCGACAGTATAAACGCGAGAATAAGCTTGGCTGATATTTTTTATATTCTTGGTGATATAGATAAATCAATAGAGCAATATGAAAAAGCTGTTGAACTAAAACCTCATTATGGCTTGGTTTTATACCGTTTGGGCATTTCATATTTCCGGGCTACGAAATTCTATAAAGCGATTTCTGTTCTGGACAGAGTAATCAAATTAGATCCGGACTTATATATGGCTTATTATTGGAAAGGTCTCTCTTATTATCATATCGGAAGAGTTCGGGAAAGTATTGAATCATACAAAAAGCTCCGTGAAAAGGGGAAGGACAGCACTTTAGGATATTATCATCTGGCTATTTCCTATAAAACTATCGGGAATTATAAAGAAGCAATAAAATATCTTGAGAAAATTTTAAAAGAAGACCCCAATATTGTATCCGTAAATTATCATCTTGGTCTTTCATATTTGGGACTTTCAAAAATTGAAAAAGCTCTTTTATGTTTTAAGAAGGTTTTGGAAATCGATTCCGAACACCAGGGAGCAAAAGATATCCTCGGTAATCTTTCTACTGATCAGGAAATGCTTTATACTTTCGGAATTGAGGAATCAAAAAGCGATGAAAATATGGAAGCGTTAATTACTAATTATCATATCGGGGAGGCTTACAAGGGATTTTCTGGTATTGATAGAGCATTTAAATATTTTAGAAAAAAACTTAAGGAAGACCAAAAGGGAAAGTAATAAAGATTTGATTTTATTATTCGAAAAATAGATTGACATAAGAAAATCCTGAAATTAATAAAGAACGGAATGTGTATAAGACAGATGTTGTTCTATGAGTAGGATAAAAAGGAGAAAAAATGGCTCACAGATACACACAGATAGATACGGACAGGAAATTAAAAAATTGAAAGAAATGAATATTAAATCTGAATCAGTGTTGATCCGTGTAAATCCGTGAGCAAAAAAAGAGGAGAAAAAATGTCATTATCAGCCTATCATAGCATCAAATTTATTACCGATGAAAGAGGTAAACGTTACGATGTTATTATCCCATTCAAAATTTGGAAAAGTATAAATGAGGAATTAGAAACATTACGAGAAAAGCAGCAGATATTATCAGGATTACAACAAGCTTGTAAAGAAGCTAAAATGCAGGAAAGAGGTGAGTTGCCGGAACAGAGCTTGGATGAATTTCTAAATGAGTTATAAAATCATTCCAACTGAGTATTTCAAGCAACAAGTTCGAAGCTATAAGAAAGATTATACTCATATACGACAAGATTTAAAAGAGCTTCATAGAATGTTAAAGGATAATCCAAAATCCGGAAAACCTCTTGGTAAAAAGGTTTATAAAATACGTTTAAAAAGTACTGATATTTCCAAAGGTAAAAGAGGTGGTTTTCGAGTAATTAATTATGTTGTTGATAAAAGTAAAAAGATACGATTATTAACCATATATGCCAAACCAAAAAAATCTTCTATCAGTGATGATGAAATAAAATTAATATTACAAAAAGAAAAAATACTATAATAAATCATAAGAAAGTAAAGGATGTATATCTGATTTTACAAGAGGATATAAATTTAACAAATCATTCGTAAATCGATAATATATCAGGAGAAATCATGCGAGAAATTGATGTCAAAGAGATAATTCCAATCGTAAAAAAACTCTGTATCGATGCAAGTATTTACATTGGAGATGATGTAGTTGAGAAGCTTAAAGAATTTCAGGAAAAGGAAGAATCTCCCATAGCAAAAGAGATTATTTCGATTATTTTTGAGAATCAGAGACTATCGGTTGAGAAGCAAATGCCTTTATGTCAGGATACAGGAGTAGCTGTTTTTTTTATAGAACTTGGCCAGGATGTTCACCTGATTGGAGGAGATTTTTATGAAGCCATAAATGAGGGAGTTCGACAGGGTTACAAAGATGGCTACTTGCGAAAATCAATGGTAGATGACCCGATCATTGACAGGAAAAATACCAAAGATAATACTCCGGCACTTATTTATTTGGATATTGTTCCGGGAGATAAGATAAAGATAACCCTTGCAGCAAAAGGCGGCGGTTCGGAAAATATGAGCGAAGTTAAAATGATGAAAGCAGCTGATGGCATCGAAGGTGTAATTGATTTCGTTGTGGATAGAGTAAAAAGATCAGGCGGAAATCCCTGTCCACCGATCATTGTTGGAGTCGGGTTGGGTGGAAATTTTGAACAGAGTGCTCTCCTGGCAAAAAAATCTCTTCTCCGTTCTTTGAATGAAAAAAATCCCGATCCCAAGTGGGCAAAAGTTGAAGATGAAATTTTAGAAAGAGTTAATAATCTTGGAATCGGTCCGCAGGGATTGGGTGGAAGAACAACTGCAATTGCTGTTCAAATATTAGCTAAACCCTGCCATATAGCATCAATGCCGGTTGCGGTTAATATAGAGTGTCATGTTCACAGACACAAAAGTGCAGTGATCTAAAAAATAGCTCACAGATACACACAGATAAACACGGATAGGAAATTTTAAAAAAGTGAAAGAAATGAATATTAAATCTGAATCCGTGTTGATTCGTGAAAATCCGTGAGCTAAAAAAGGAGATAAATAGCTCACAGATATTCACAGATGGATACGGATAGAAAATTAAAAAAAGTGAAAGAAATAAATATTAAATCTGAATCCATATTGATCCGTGTAAATCCGTGAGCTAAAAAAAGGAGAAATTATGGCTAAAGAAATACATTTGCAAACTCCACTTAAAGATGATAATCTGAAGGAACTCAAAATTGGAGATAAAGTCCTCATAACCGGAACCGTTTATACTGCACGCGATGCTGCTCATAAAAGGCTTGTTGATTTGATTGAAGCAGGCAAAGATTTACCTTTTGATATTAAAGGACAGATAATCTATTTTGTTGGTCCAGCTCCTGCCAGACCCGGTATGCCGATTGGCTCGGCAGGTCCCACAACCAGCTACAGGATGGATCCCTATTCCCCAATTCTTCTGGATGCAGGCTTAAAAGGGATGATAGGAAAGGGTCCTAGAAGCAAAGAAGTTATTGACTCAATGATAAAAAATAAAGCAGTTTACTTAGCAGCAATTGGTGGAGCAGCGGTCGTAATGGCTCAATCCATCAAGGAAGCAAAAGTGATAGCTTATGAAGATCTCGGAACAGAAGCGATAAGAGAATTGAAAGTGGAAAACCTGCCCTGCATTGTAGCAAATGATATTTATGGTAATGATTTGTTTGATGAAGGAGTTAAAAAATATAGAATAATGAATAAGGAATGATGATTTTAGAATGATGAAGGAAATAAAAAATATTGAATAATGAACAAGGAATGATGAAGGGAAAAAAGAATATTGAATAATGAACAAGGAATGATGATTTTAGAATGATGAATGAGGAAGAGGAAGATGAAAAAAATAAATAAATTTGATTTAGAAGAACGATTAATAGATTTTGCAGTTTTAATAATTGAAATTGCAGATTCTATGCCTAAAACAAGAGTTAGTTATCATTTATCAGGACAATTGATTCGTTCCGGCACTTCTCCAGCATTAAATTATGGAGAAGCACAAAGTGGAGAGTCGAGAAAGGATTTTATTCATAAAATAAAAATTGTTTTAAAAGAATTACGAGAAACATTTGTTTGTCTAAAGATAATTTATAGAACAAAATTGAATAAATCAGAAGAAAAACTCAAAAAAGCTCTAAATGAAAATAATGAGTTGATTTCTATATTTGTAAAAAGCGTAGAAACAGCTCAGAAAAATGAGAAGCTGAAAAACTAAATAACATATAATGAATAAAGATATTATTATGATAAAGGAAAATAATATAGTTCAAAATTTTTACTTCTTAAATCAAAAATCGATGTTCCTTGTTCATTATTCTTCTTCAATCTATGTTCCTTGGATTCTTCTCAAATCACAAATCGATGTTCCTTGTTCAATATTCTAACGATCCCAAAGAGGACTTTGGGAATGAGAATGGATTGTTCGATATTAAAAAAATAAAGTGATGGATTAGTTGAAAAATTTAAATAGGAGAAATTATGGAAAAAGTGTCAATCATCGGTAGTGGCAACGTTGGTGTTGCAGCAGCATTCTATTTAGCTGAGAAGGGTGTTGCGAATATTATGCTCATAGATATTTTAGAAGGAAAAGCAGAGGGCAGTGCACTGGATCTTGCAGAGGCTTCACCTTTAAGAGGGTATGATATTAAAATTCAGGGATCATCTCACATCGAAGATATTAAAGATTCAAAAGTTGTTGTCATAACAGCAGGTAATGTAAGAAAACCAAATACTTTGCGCCTGGAATTACTGGAAGGCAATATGAAGATTGTTGATCCTATAATCGAAAATATTGTAAAGTATGCTCCTGATGCTGTTGTCATTGTTTTATCCGAACCTGTAACAACTCTAACTTATTACGTCTGGAAAAAGACCGGATTTGACAGAATGAAAGTACTTGGAGTTGCTGGCAAACTCGATGTTACTCGTGTTTGTGAATATACTGCTCGTGAGCTTGGCGTTACACCAGTTGAAGTTAGTGCCCTTGTTTTGGGAGGTCATCATAAGTTTACAGTTATTCCACCGGAATTTATTCGGGTTTGCGGCATTCCGATAACAGAGTTACTTCCCAAAGAAAAAATCGACAAAATAATATCTGATGCCAGGGAAGCAGGAACAACTATTCTATCGATGTTAAAAAGGCAGACATCAATGTATTCTCCAGGAGCTGCAATAGCGGAAACTGTTGGTGCAATTATGAATGATACAAGGGCAATACTTTGTGTGCCAACCTGTCTTGATGGAGAGTATGGCTTTAAAAATACTTGCCTGGGTGTACCTGTTCAACTGGGAAAGAATGGCATTGAAAAAATAATTGAAATAGAATTATCCCTGCCTATAAGAGAAGAACTGCAGGCATCAGCGGATGTAATCAATAAAACCATTGAATCGATGGGAATATAGGAGGTCATCATGAAAGTTAGTATAATTGGAAGTGGAAACGTTGGTGTAGCAACAGCTTTATATCTTGTTGAAAAGAGAGTAGCTAATATAGTTTTAATCGATATTGTCAAAGGATGGGCAGAAGGTAAGGCTTTGGATATTGTACATGCTTCTCCTATCAGAAAATACGATGTTAATATCGATGGATATTCAGATATAGCAAAGATCGAGGATTCCGATGTGATTGTTGTAACTGCTGGGAAACCGAGATTACCTGGAATGTCACGGGAAGATTTACTGCGCGATAATGTGAAAATTATGAAATTTGTTTCAGAAAATATTGCCAAATATGCCCCTAATGCTGTTGTGATTACAGTGACCAATCCACTCGATATTTTAGCCTATGTTGCCTTAAAAGTCACAGGATTCGCTTTAAAAAAAGTTATTGGAATGGCAGGAATATTAGATTCTTCCAGATTCAGATATTTTATAGCTGAAGAACTTGGAGTCAGTCCCAAAAATGTTACTGCTTTAGTTCTTGGAGGTCATGGTGATTTGATGGTTCCTTTACCACGATATTCAACAGTGCATGGTATTCCTGTTACAGATTTATTGCCAAAAGCTAAAATTGAAAAATTAATACAACGAACCAGAAAAGCAGGTGGAGAAATCGTTGCCTATCTTAAAACCGGAAGTGCCTACTGGTCACCCGGAAGTTCTGCTGCTGAGATGGTCGAATGTATTGTGCGAAACAGAAACAGAATCGTTCCCTGTTCTGCATATTTGCGGGGAGAATATGGAATTGACGGACTGTTTGCCGGTGTTCCGATTGTAATTGGACAAAATGGTGTTGAAAGAATAATTGAATTATCACTGACAACGGAAGAGAAGCAGGCTTTGCATCTTTCTGCTGATAAAGTAAGGGAAGTTATCGAAAAAATTGAAACTGAACAATTAATTTAATGCAAATAAATATTCCTTATTGGGGAGAAGAATTAACAGTATCACTCCCGGAACAAAATATCGGAGAAATAATATATCCGAATACTGTTGAGATTCGACCGGAGAAAGAAGTTCTCTTTGAAGCCTTCAATAATCCGGTCGAATCTCAAAGTTTTGACGACTTTATAAGCGGCAACGAGCCAATTCTCATTATCATAAATGACGCTACAAGACCAACGCCGAATGCGAGAATCATAGATCTTTTCTGGAACAAAATTAAAGACAAGAATATAAAATTTCTCATTGCTACAGGTGACCACAGAGAACCATCAAAAGATGAATATCTTGAACTTTTTGGGAATCATTATCATGAATTAGAAAAAAAAATATTTTCACACGAATCAAAAAGCAAAGAAGAAAACATCCATATCGGAAAAACTGAAAATGGCACAGAAGTTTATTTCGATGAAATGGTTGTGAACGCTAAAAAAATAATTTACATAACTTCTGTAGAACCGCACTATTTTGCTGGTTTTACTGGTGGAGCGAAATCTTTTTTGCCCGGAATTGCAGCCCACAAAACAATCGAGCAAAATCATGAACTGGCCTTAAAAGGCACTGCTAAAGCATTAGTTATAGAAGGGAATCCAGTTAGAAATGATATAAAAGAAGCTTACGATTTCATTGCAAAAGATAAGAAGATATTTTCAATTCAAACCGTCTTAAACAAAGACCATAAAATTTATTTTTGTGTTTGCGGTGAAACACACAAGGCTTTCAAATTAGCGTGCGAAAAAGCAAAAGATGTTTTTTCAGTGGAAATCAGAGAAAGAGCGGATATCGTGGTATCAGTTGCGCCTTATCCAATGGATATCGACTTTTATCAGTCACAGAAAGCGATTGATAATGGTAAACTTGCTTTGAATCCGAATGGTATTCTCATTTTAGTGGCAAGTTGCAGGAAAGGAGTCGGAGGAGAAAGTTTTATAAAGCTGTTAAGTGAAGCCAGAAATCCTGATGAAGTCTTTGATAAAATCGCCAAAGGATACAAACTGGGTTATCATAAAGCAGCTAAAATGGCGGAAATCATGAAGTGGGCTTCTATCTGGGCTTACACGAAGCTTGAACCTGAATTACTGAATCATATTTTTATTAAAGGATTTGGAGATTTACAGGAAGCAATAGATGCCAGTCTGAGGGAGAAGGGTAATGAAAAAATTCTTTTTTTGATGGATGGTAGTTTAACGGTTCCCAGAATCGCACCACGTATCCTACACAAGAGGAAATTCATCTATAGCCCGGCTGACAAAAAACCAAAAAATCATCTCAAACTCGATGATCTTTTTATTGATTGATTTTTGAGGAAAGTTTATTGAAGTAGAAAAGAGTTCTGCATAATTAGGTGTTTTTGTCATCCTGAGGAATTCATCTTGCTTTTCTCTCGAAGGAACTCCACTTATAATGAGATTCTTCGGAAGATTACCTTTGGAAGAAACCTCAGAAAGACATGCTTTTTTTCATTTGCAGAACCCTTTAAAATAGAAAAATAAGGAGCAAGAAGCCAGATGGCACTTAAACGTTATGAAATTGACGAGTTAAAACAAAAAGTAGTTCATGTGAAAAAAAGGGGAATGGATTTAATTCGCGATCCAATGCTGAATAAAGGCTCAGCATTTTCCGATAAAGAAAGAGATGAATTCAACCTTTATGGATTAGTTCCTCCACATGTATCCACATTTGAAGAGCAGATAAAAAGGGTTACTGAAAATTATCGTAGAAAAGACACTGATATTGGAAAGTATATTTTTTTGGAAGCATTGCACGACCGGAATGAAATCTTGTATTATGCATTACTACTGAAAAATCTGGAAGAATTGACTCCAATTGTTTACACTCCCACAGTAGGAACAGCGTGCCAGCAATTTGGTCATCTTTTCCGACGAGCAAGAGGAATGTATATCTCCGCTAAAGCTAAAGGAGATTTCAAAAAAAGAATTAATAATTGGGCGGAAGATGAGGTCGATGTAATCGTCGTTACTGATGGCAGCAGGATTTTGGGTCTTGGAGATCTGGGAGCAAGCGGAATTGGAATTCCAATCGGGAAACTCTCTTTATATGTTGCTTGTGCTGGAATCTATCCTTCCAAAAAATTACCGGTAGTAATCGATGTGGGCACAGATAACGAAGCATTATTGAAAGATCCTTTGTATTTAGGAGAAAAACACACTCGCATAAAAGGCGAAGAATTTTACGAAATAATCGATGAATTCATCGTTGCAGCTCATGAACGCTGGCCTAAAGCATTAATTCAATTTGAGGATTTCACGAATGACCACGCCTTTCCATTATTAAATAAATATCGCGAAAAACTTCTTTGCTTCAATGATGATATTCAGGGAACAGGCGGAGTTGCTCTGGCAGGACTTCTGGCATCAATGAGGATAACCAAAGAAAAATTAAATGAACAGAAAATTATCTTTCTGGGTGCCGGCTCAGCAGCGATTGGCATTGCAGATATGATAGTTGCCGGAATGATGGAAGAAGGATTATCCAAAGAAGAAGCACGAAAAAGATTCTGGTTCATCGATAGTAAAGGTCTCGTAACATCTAAACGCGGTGATAAACTGGCAGAACATAAAGTTGCATACGCCAGAAATGAGAAATTCCAGAAAACACTTCTCGAAGTTGTGAAATCCGTTAAACCAACAGTATTAGTGGGTGTGAGCAAACAAACAGGAGCATTTGATGAACAAGTAGTTCGTGAAATGAAAAAACATATAGATACTCCCATCATTTTTGCCTTATCGAATCCAACATCCAAATCGGAATGCACACCGACACAGGCTTATGAATGGACTGATGGCAATGTGGTTTATGCCAGCGGCAGTCCTTTTGATCCCATCAAATATAAAGGAAAAACTTATTCCACAGGTCAGGGAAATAATATGTATATTTTCCCGGGTGTTGGTCTGGGAGCTATTGTCTGTCAGGCTACAAAAATAACGGATTCAATGTTTTATATAGCAGCAAAAACTTTAGCAAATCTGGTTAAAGAAGAGGATTTAAAAAAAGGTAGAGTTTATCCTGATTTGAATGATATCAGAGAAATTTCGGCACATATTGCTTTTGCTGTGTGTGAAGTTGCATATGCCAATGGCATTGCCTGGACAAAAAGACCGGAAAACCTTCTAGAATTTATTAAAAGCAAGATGTTCCAGCCGATTTACCTGCCTTATAAAGCGGTTTAGAAAAGCTATCTATAATGTAGTGATCTCTTTCTTATTTCGTTATCAATCCTCCGGTATCCGTCAAAGGTCGGAGTAAACGCTGCGGGATGACGGAATAACGCTCCCAAAGAGGACTTTGGGAACGAGAATGGTGGAAAAGATTTATTTGATGAAAGAGTGCGAAAATATAAAAAATAATGAACAAGTAATGATGAAGGGAAAAAAGAATATTGAATAATGAACAAGGAATGATGATTTTAGAATGATGAAGGGAAATAAAAAATATCAAATAATGAACCCCATTTGAAATAAGAGAAAAAAAGATTTCACGGGGCAGGCAAGGAATGATGATTTTAGAATGATGAAGGAAATGAAAAATATCGAATAATGAACAAGGAATGATGAATGAGGAAGAGGAAGATGAAAAAAATAAATAAATTTGAT
>JAUWNO010000249.1 GCA_030612605.1 Armatimonadota bacterium | reverse complement strand
TTGAAAGAGACCTTTTTTTCTCTCCTTACGAAGCTTCCGCTTCGTAATATATAACTCTGGAAGCTTCTGCTTCCACTACGAAGTAGAAACTTCTCAAAATATTCCATTCCCAAGCAGAAGCTTAGGAATGAAAAGAATACTTTGTTCGTTTTTGCGAATCCGTGTGTATTCGTGAGCTACAAAATCACGCTTTCTTTATATTCACCAAATTCTTTTCGCAGAACTTCACAAATTTCACCCAGAGTTGCAGAAACTTGTCTAGTTTACAAAATACGGGGAACAAAATATTATGCTATTTGGGAATAGCATTCCCATATATCATAATATATTTGACAACTTATTGCTCCTTATTAAATTGACATCAGAGGTTATGATGATTAAACGAGAAATGAAATCTACTTTAAAAGAATTAGCAAAATACTTTCCAATTGTTACTATTACCGGACCCAGGCAATCCGGTAAAACAACTCTGGCAAAATCTACTTTTCCGGAATATAATTATGTTAATCTTGAAGATCCCGATACAAGGGAATTTGCTTTAACCGATCCTCGCAGGTTTCTGTCGCAGTTCAGGGATAAAACCATACTGGATGAAGTGCAGCATACTCCCGAACTTTTTTCCTATGTTCAGACAATAGTCGATGAAAAAAACAAATCCGGAATGTTCATTTTAACAGGAAGCAATCAATTTTCTTATATGAAATCTATTTCTCAATCTCTTGCCGGTCGTACAGGGATTCTGAAACTATTACCTTTTTCATATTTTGAACTTTATCAGAATAAAGTAATTCCTCTCGAACAGGTTCTCTTTTCCGGTTTTTATCCACGAATATTCGATAAGAAAATTCCTCCAGATTTCTTTATGTCCGGTTATCTGGAAACATATATTCAAAAAGATATCAGAAATATTTCCAATCTTCAATATATGAATGTTTTTATGAAGTTTATGCAATTATGTGCCGGCAGGACAGGACAAATAATGAATTTCAATAGTATCGGAAATGCACTTGGCATCGATCATAAAACAGTAAAAAAATGGATTTCCATACTGGAAGCAAGTTATATAATATTTCTAATTCAACCTTATTATAAAAATTTTAATAAACGGATCGTGAAATCTCCGAAATTGTATTTTCTCGATACCGGTTTAGTATGCTATCTTTTAAGGATTAAAACTCCGGAACAGCTTTTGAATCATCCTTTGAGAGGAGAAATATTTGAAACATTTGTTGTTGGGGAATTTCTAAAAAACAGGTTTAATAAAGGCAAGCCCAATGACTTTTATTATTTCAGGGATAGTAATGGTAATGAAGTTGATTTGATTTATGATAGTGGAATAGGTCCCGTCCCAATTGAAATAAAATCCGGAATGACTGTGAATTTATCTTTTTTCAAAGGATTGAATTATTTCCGAAATATCGACTATTCAGTAAAAAACTCGGTTCTGATCATGGGAACTGATATTAAACAAAAACGCTCGAAACATTGGGTTTATGGTTATTCTAATATTAGTGAATTGATTCAGGAATTGAATGAGAAATAAATTGTAGTTAAAAAAGTAGATATTCACAAAGATTTTGACCGACACATTTTCAATATCAAATCAAAGTTAAACTTTTTTTACAAATGCATTCCCTAATAAAATTTTGGAAAGAAAAAAAACCTTGAAAACGGTTTCCCACAGAGGAATTCTTCCAATAAACCTTTTCAATGGTTGTAATCAATGATGATGTGGGGAAATAGAAAACCGTTGAAAAAGTTCAGCAGGAGGAGAATTACTTTTAAACTTTTTCAAGGTTCTTTCCCGCTAAAGAATCACACTTTCCTTATATTCACCGAATTCTTTTCGCAGAACGCTGCAAATCTCACCCAGAGTTGCATATTCCTTTACTGCTTTCAGGATATGCGGCATCAGGTTTTCGCCAGATTTAGCAGATTCTTTAATAGCTTCCAATTTCTCATTAACTGTTTCATTATCTCTGGAATCTTTTATTTTTTTTAATTTTGCTTTTTGATTCTCACCAATAACCGGATCAACTTTTAAGAGTTCAGGTTTTGTTTTTTCATCAACCTGAAATTCGTTTACACCAACCACAATCCGATCTTTATTCTCAATGGATTTCTGATAATCAAATGCACTATTTTGAATTTGCTGCTGAACAAAACCTTTCTCGATAGCAGAGACCATCCCACCCATTTCTTCTATCTTCTCTATCATCTCGCTTGCTTCTTTTACCAGACCATCCGTGAGTGATTCCACATAATAAGAACCTGCAAGCGGATCTATCGTATTTGTAACACCACTTTCATGAGCTACAATCTGCTGTGTACGAAGTGCAATCTGAACAGAATCTTCAGTTGGCAGGGCAAGTGCTTCATCACGGGAATTTGTATGTAAAGATTGTGTGCCACCCAGAACAGCAGCGAGTGTCTGGATTGTTACCCGGACGATATTGTTATCAGGTTGTTGAGCTGTGAGAGTGCAGCCTGCTGTTTGAGTGTGGAAACGCAGCATTAATGATTTCGGGTTTGTTGCTTTGAATTTCTCTTTCATTATTTTTGACCAGAGAAAACGGGCAGCGCGAAATTTTGCTACTTCTTCCAGCAGATCATTATGTGCATTGAAGAAAAATGAAAGACGAGGAGCAAATTCATCTACCTTCAAGCCGCTCTCAATTGCTGCTTTTACGTATGCTACTCCATCTGCAAGAGTGAAGGCAATTTCCTGGGCAGCAGTAGAACCCGCTTCTCTGATGTGATAACCTGAAATCGAAATCGTATTCCAATTAGGAACATTCCGGGAACAATATCCAAAGATATCTATGATCAATCTCATGGAAGGTTTAGGTGGAAAAATATAAGTTCCACGCGCAATGTATTCTTTTAGAATATCATTCTGGATCGTTCCGCGAAGTTGTTCCGGGTTTACTCCCTGTTTTTCCGCAACTGCAATATACATTGCCAGAAGTACAGCAGCAGGTGCATTTATCGTCATGGAAGTGGAAACTTGATCAAGCGGAATGCCATCGAATAGAACTTCCATATCTGCCAGGGAATCTATGGCAACTCCCACTTTCCCCACTTCCCCTTCACTCATTGGATGGTCACTGTCATAACCCATTTGTGTGGGAAGATCAAAAGCAATGCTAAGACCGGTCTGTCCTTTCTGAAGCAGGAATTTATATCTTTCGTTGGATTCTTCAGCAGTGCCAAAACCGGCATATTGACGCATTGTCCATAAACGCCCACGATACATTGTCGGTTGAACACCCCGTGTATAAGGATAAATTCCGGGAAACCCGAGAGATTCTTCATAGTTTATATTTTCAGTATCTTCTTTCGTGTAAATACGTTTAACATCTTTATCAGAACCGGTGAGGAATTTTTCCTTTCTTTCCGAGAATCTGCTCATTGTTTTCTCTACACTCTTTTCATAAGATTGTTTCAATTCTTCATAAGATTTCGCCATAAAAAGACTCCTGATAAAATTCTTTGGAAATTCAATTCCTGTTTTGCTTGATTTATGTCAAATACAAAAAAGCGGCATTTCTGCCGCTGACATTCTCGTTACTAAGCCCCAGCTTAGTAACATAAAAAAAATTCATTATTAAATTATTCCAACCCGTTTACCGATTTTTTCAAATTTTTCGAGTGCTTCATCAAGTTGTTTTCTGGTATGTGTTGCCATGAAACTGGTTCTGATAAGTGTATCATTAGGAGGAACAGCAGGCGGAACAACCGGATTGATGAAAACTCCTTCATCATCGAGTTGTTTCCACATCCTAAAAGCATTCATCATATCACCAACATGAAGCGGAATTACGGGTGTACAGGAACTACCTGTATTATATCCCATAGCTTTAAAATTTTCTGCCATATAATGAGTATTTTCCCAGAGTTTTTCGATACGTTCTGGCTCTTCTTTCATAATTTTACATGCTTCCAAAACCGTGGCAGCAGAGGCAGGTGGCAGCGATGCACTGAAGATTAGAGGTCGAGCAAAATGTTTGATATAATGGATAAGATCTTTACTGCCAGCAATGAATCCACCCACAGAAGCAAGTGATTTGCTGAAAGTTCCCATAATTATTTCCACATCATCCGTACAACCAAA
>JAUWNO010000180.1 GCA_030612605.1 Armatimonadota bacterium | reverse complement strand
TGGAAATAAAAAATTTGAAACAACTTTAGTAGATTTGGATGTTGTTAATCCGTATTTTCGCAGTAGAGATGTTCGTGAAGAATTTCAGAAACAAGGAATCGATGTGATTGCTCCTGAGGGAGAAAAAAAATATGCTGATTTGCCGATGATTTCACCCAGAATTATGGGAGCGATTCAGAATTTAGAAAAAACTGTAATTCTGGATGTTGGTGGCGATCCGGCTGGCTGCAGAACTTTAGCTCGATTCGTTTCCAATATTAATAAAAGAGGATTTGAGATGCATTTTGTTATCAACACCAAACGTCCGTTCACATCTGATGAGAAGGAAATAAAAGTAATGCTTGAAATGTTGGAAGATACATCAAATTTGAAAATATCTCATCTGATCTGCAATACAAATCTAATGGAATTTACTACCGAAGAAATCGTGGAAAAAGGTGTAAAAATCATCTCAAATGTAGCAAAAGAGAAAAAACTGGTTTTCGAATATTTCCTTGTTCTGGAGAAATACAAAGACAAAATTCCTGATGAAATTGCAGGGAAAAAGAAAAAGATTTTAAGATATTATCTCAGTAAACCGTGGGAAATACCTATTATAAAAGGGATTTAATAAACCACAAATAGCATCAAGTCATCTTCTCCTTTATAATCTTTGAAAAAATTTATGTAAATCTATAAAAAAGAATTCATGTTCTTTTGAATAATTTTGAATTAATGCATATTTTGCACCAAAATTATAGAACTTGAATAAGACTCTAATTTGAAAATTATTTAGATTAAAATCTTTTATGATCAAACTATTATAATTATAATGAAGTTCGTCATCATTAAAAATATAAGATGTCACATCTGGTTTAGAATAAGTATTATCATTTTGAGTTGAGAAGCTAAAAAGCCATCCTTTTCTTTCGATCGTGTACATTAATGCAGGATTACTACCATCAATTACAAATAAATCGTTGGAATTTGTTCCTTTCAGCAAAGACATCTTATTATTATTTAACCATTTAAAATCTTCTCTTTCCCTAAATCTAAAAGAATTAATCAGAACTAAAGAAGCAAACAGAACAATAACCACAATATAATAGAACATCTTTCTTTTATTGTATATTTTCTGAAAGGCAAGTATGCTCAAATATGAAATAAAAGGCAAACAAGCTCCAAAATAATAGTCGTGATTTACAAAAACATTTCCAATAACAAACGGAAATGTAAAAATTGTGAAAAAGGCAATTAATAGCAATTGGATTGAAGGTTTATCGATACTTTTTAATTTTTTCATTTTTTTCAGAAAAATGTAAGTTCCAAAAAGAAAAACCGGTAATATCTGAAGAACAAATCTTTTCCCAAAAACGTAAATGATATCAAACAAAAATCGAAATGAGAAATAATACTTAGTATGAGACAGGTTAAAATCACCTTTGTAAAAATAGTTAAGTCCGAATTTATTGTTCAGATTTGGATAGTATTGGAAATAATAGATGTAAAATATAAACAAACTTATGATTCCAATAATCAACCAAATATAAAATTCTTTCTTTTTGAAATTGTTTAGGATTTTTAAAACAATCGGAATTCCAAAAAAAATGTAATATGGTCTGATTAATATTGCTAAAGTATAAGAAATCAAAACGATTAAATAATTCTTTACGCTCTTTTTCTGATAACAAAAATAAAAAAATAACAAAGCAAAAAACATTGCAAAAGTTTCAGGTAGAATCGAATGACTGATCAAATAAAAAAATGATGTTAAAGTAACTGCTGGAAAAACATATAAATATAAGTTTTTATCTTTGATCTCATGTTTGAAAATCAGATAAATCAAATACATTGCTGATAAACCAAAAAGATACGATATTATCCTTCCAAAGCCGATCCAATCTGATTTGAAAATTTTATAAAAGATTGAGATTAAATAATTATAAAGAGGAAATTCCATCCCGGTTATACCTGAAAAATTACCCCTGACATCGACTCTCGGTTTAAATAAATCATTTGATTCGAGATAATAATTCCTAGCAACAGAAGCACGATCCGACTGCATTATACTATAATAATGATTGATTGTTGGTTGTATGACAAAAGGAATTTGAATTAATGTATAAAGTATGATAAAAATGATAGCAAAGCTCTTATTCTTTGTCATTTTATATTTTCTACTAAACTCCTAATTCTATTATATAAATTCACAAATTCCCTTTCCGAAAAAGTTTCGCCTCTTTTTGAAAGGTCAAAATCATCAGATAATTCTTCAATTTGTTCAGCATTCAAAATCTCTTTCAAATTGTTACGCAGCATTTTTCTTCGGCTCCTGAAGGAAGTTTCCACAATGCTCCAGAAAAATTTTTCATCCTCAATTGCAGGTTTTTCTTCCCTTGGAATAAGACTGATTACTGCAGAATCTACTTTTGGTTTTGGATAAAAAAGATGCGATTTAACTGTGAATTCATACGAAACATCAAAATAATATTGCATTTTCAAAGTTAGAATTCCGTAATCTTTTGAGCCAACTTTTGCTTTTATTCTTTGGGCAACTTCCTTTTGGATCATAATCACAATTTTGGAAAAATGCTCTGAAAATTTGACGACTTTGAATAAGAACGGAGATGTAATCTGAAAAGGAAGATTGGCAACGATTTTTACTTTTTCATTTGGAAGAAGTTTTTTCCAATTTGCTTTTAAAACATCTTCTTTGATTAAATTTATCTTGTTAGAAAATTTATCTTCTAAAAT
Source organism: Armatimonadota bacterium (assembly GCA_030612605.1). Lineage (GTDB taxonomy): Bacteria > Cloacimonadota > Cloacimonadia > Cloacimonadales > TCS61 > JABMPU01. The sequence continues at coordinate 2,595 of JAUWNO010000180.1, read as the reverse complement.
CGGATATAATTTTTCGTCTATTTCAAATGTAGTTAAATTGCAATTTCTATTAAGAAGTTCTTCTGTTAAGATTCCCTTTCCAGAACCGATTTCCCAGACATAATCATCTGGTTTGATGTCGGCTATTTTCACGATTTTGCGCACAATATTTTTATCTTTCAGGAAATGCTGACCAAGTTTTTTTTTGTGTTTGAACATAATCATTTTCGACTTAAAACTTTCCCCTCGTTACGAAAGTCCCCTTTCGTAATGCAATAGTTTTAGAAACTTTGTTTCGATTTTTTCATTCAGAAAACATAATTTCAAAATACATTGAAAAAAGACAACTTTAAAAACAGAATTTGAAAATTACATTCCCAAACTGGAGTTTGGGAACGAGCAAATACTGAAGTTTGGGAACAAGAAAAAAATCTTATATTTCCATTAAAACCTTCAAAATCTCGTCCTCATCATATTCGTATTTCTTATTACAAAAATGACATTCTGTTTCTAATTTCTCTTTTTCAGATATTGCTTTTTCCAGTTCTTCTTTTCCCAAAAGTTTCAGACCTTTCTTGAATTTTTCTTTGGAACAATCGCATTTGAATTTTGCTGGAATTGTCTTTTTTATCTCAGGTTGAAGTCCTTTAAGAATAAAATCGCTCATAATTTCCTCGATCTCATAACCCATATCCATCACATCAGTCAGATGTGGAAATTTTTTCAGATTGGTTTCAATTTTGGAAATTACTTCTTCAGGAGCTTCCGGCATAAGTTGAATAATAAAACCTCCGGATTGTCGAACTTTACCTTCTTCATCAGTCAAAACTCCCAAACCTACAGATGAAGGAATTTGCTCTGATTTAACAAAATAATGAGTTAGATCTCTGGCAATAGTTCCGTATATCAATTCTACATTTCCAATATAAGGATTCTTCAAACCAAGATCTTTGATGATTGTAATAAGTCCTTTTCCTATTGCGGACTTCACATTGATAATCTTCTCAGAATTAGAAGGTAACTTTATCTGAGGATTATTAATGTATCCTTTAATTTCACCTTTATTATTTGCAGTTACAAGAGCTCCTCCAATCGGACCTTCGCACTGCAATTTCAGAGTTAAAAGATCATTGGAGGATTTCATATCAAAAGCCATCATCAAACCAGCACTTAATAATCTTCCCATTATAACAGATATAGTACCGGATAAATTATGGATTTGGGACGCATACTTAGTTGTTTCTGTGGAATCTACAGCAAAGAAACGAACGAATTTATTTTTGGTGATTCCGCGAATTATTCTATCTGACATTTCTTCTCCAACCAATTTTTCTTCTACTTTATATTGATGTTTTTTGTAAAGTGAAATGTATGAAAAAGTTGAAATCTATTTAAAAATATATTTATTTTAAGAGCTGAAAAAAACTTTGACACAAAAACCGCACCCAAATAAATGTGCTCCGTGTTTTGAATAGAATATTCGGGGGCGTAGTTCAGTTGGTTAGAACGTCTGCCTGTCACGCAGAAGGTCGCGAGTTCGAGTCCCGTCGCTCCCGCCATTTTTTTAGATATTCAACCTAAATCAGCTAAATCGAAACTAAAAAAATAAACACTTAAAAGACCACTCTTTGAGTGGTTTACTCCTTCTTGTTCCTCCCGAAAGCAATCGGGACATTTGGGAACATAATTGTTAAAGAAATTGTATTTCAAATTAATTTTATCTCATCTCCCCAAATGAAATCAAAGTAAAACTTTTCAAAAAAATGCATTCCCAAATGCAATTTGGGAACGAGCAGAAGCCGTTGAGAGACGGCTCATTTTTTTTGATTTTAATTTTGTGTTTTCTATCTATTTCTTCCACTGCCAGTTTCCAATCATTCCCAATATTGAAAAGAAGATCAGATAATATGGATAAAATAACAGGAAAATTATATGCACTAAATAGAACTGTTCTTTATGCTTAAAAAGTGTAACAATCCAATAAAATAAAAAAAATGTAAAATAAGAAATAAACGCAATCCATTGATTAAAGATAAACACTCCAAAAGGAATATAAAGATAAAGCAGGCAAACCAGAATAGAAAGAAATTTATAAAAAGGAGATGATAAACCGAACTGTCCGTATCTTCTTTTTTGCTGGTCAATATAATTTGTTGTATTTGGTTTTGTGAAAACTTTTATATCCGGATTATAAGCGATTTTATACTCTGTTTTTTTGATGAGATTGAGGAGCTGTTTGTCTTCCCCGCAAGAATGCTGTTTGATCTTATCAAAACCTTCCACTTCATTAAATGCACTTTTATTTATCATCAGATTTCTACCATGACTGCTGAAAGGAATTCCTAAACTTATGGTATAAAAATAAATTGAAGCAGACATCATTTGAGTGAAATTTCTGAAAAGCGAAACATCTTTCTCTGGAGAATAACCCACAACCATTCCGACATCTTGGGAAAGGTAATTATTAAAACTATTAAGCCAATTATATGGAGGAATACAATCCGCATCTGTGAACAGCAGAAAATCGAACCTGGCATTTTCAATTGCTTTTTTTAGAGCTGCTTTTTTTCCTTTGTATTCAGATTTTTTATCTTTTAATTGAAAATAAATCGCATT
>JAUWNO010000535.1 GCA_030612605.1 Armatimonadota bacterium | reverse complement strand
AGCTTCCCGCTATCAGCGAGCTGATAGTTCATTTAAGATTAAACCGGGATTCATAATGAGACTTGTCCTAAGTTCCGTAGGAATCTTGGGATAAGTCGGCATAGAAAACTCTAACTCCTTATTATTTGTTGAGTTAGAAAGCGGTTTCATAGGAGACGGAGTCTTGAGTTAAGTTGAAATGTTTCAGTGGATTAGAAAACTTAAGTCAAGTCAGCTAAAGCAAACTTAACTCAAGTTATCTAAAATTACGAAGAAACATTTTACGGAGAAAGAAAAATGGATAACTCGAAAATCATTTCTATAAAAATCATTTCTGCTATTTTGATTTTTGTTTTAATAACTTTATTTTATTTTTTCATACTCGAAAAAGCTGTGAAAATCTCTGATAAAAACCTGCTGAAACAAACAACAACTTTTATCATCGTTTCAACCTTAAAATCGTCTTTGAGTGTGATAGAAGGAAGTACAGTGGGAGGAGGTTTCTCTGCCATTATTTCTGCAGAAACCAATATTCAAGCAGGGGATATTGTTCAGGCTCCATATGATTTCGTTGATTTTGTCTGGCGCATTTTACTGTATGGAATATTGATAATCACTTTTTTCAAAATGTTATTTATGGCAAATTTTACTGACATTGGAATTTACATTTTAGCAGTTGGTTTCATATTTTATTGCATCAGTTTTATGAAAATAAAACTTGAAAAAAGTTTTTTGCTAATCGGTAAAAAATTAATTATTATTGGTTTGATCCTCTCTCTTTTCATACCGGTTACTTTATTCATTTCATTTTCCTCTTGCGAACTCTTCTCAAAAAATATTGAAAAAAGCATAAATATTCAGATTGAAGAAATTACTGAAAAATGGACTGAAATAAAAGATAATCTTTTATCTAAAGGTATAAAAAAATCATTTAGTTCAACTCTCAAAGGAATAAAAGAATTATTTAAAAAAACACTATTTATATTAATTGAATACACAAGTTTGATAATCCTGAAATTCATTTTATTTCCTATCTTTATTGGATTTGTTGTTTATAAATTTACAAAATTTGTGCTATTATATTTTTTTGGAAGTATCTCAGCAACGAAGTTTGAGAAATTATTTAAGAAATAATGAGTTCTGTATAATTGGGTGATTTTGAGAATAATGAGAAAAAAACATAAAATCCAATTATTCAACTCATCCCCTAACCCCTTCTCTTGCAAAGAGAAGGGGAAACGAAGTCATCCCTCTTTTTGAAGAGAGGGAACGAGGGTGAGTTAGAAATTGAATTATGCAGAACCCTTTTTAGAAAATAAATAATAGGAGTCAAAAGTGGTAATCAAATATTTAGTAATTTCATTGTATGCTGCTGTAATTATTTTAATTGGTATTATTGGCTCAAAGAAATTGAAATCATTTTCGGATTTTCTTTTGGCAGGTGGAAAGGTTGGACCCTGGATGTCTGCATTTTCTTATGGAACAGCCTATTTTTCAGCAGTTCTTTTTATAGGATTTGCCGGCAAAATCGGTTGGGCTTTTGGTTTATCAGGATTATGGATTGCCCTGGGAAATACTATATTCGGAGTTTTAGGAGTTTGGCTGCTTTTGGGAGCAAGAATAAAACAAGCAGTAATAAAATACAATGTTCATACAATGCCCGAACTCCTTGAAGAAAGATATGGTTCTTCATTCTTAAAATTATTTTCATCAAT
>JAUWNO010000040.1 GCA_030612605.1 Armatimonadota bacterium | reverse complement strand
CAGCAGAAAGTTCAGTATCATTAATAATATTCTTTTCTGCTTTTATTTCATCGATTATTTTTTCAAATGGATCAATTTCTTCTTTGGAAGCAGGTTTCAAATCAAGCACAACATCTCCATACATCTGCACAAACCTGCGGTATGAATCCCAGACAAAACGCTCGTTACCACTTTTTTGAGTAAGTCCTTTCACTGCTTCATCATTCAAGCCAATATTCAAAACAGTATCCATCATACCGGGCATAGAAACTCGTGCACCTGAGCGAACAGAAACAAGACAGGGATTTTCTTTATCACCAAATTTTGAATTCATTATCTTCTCGATGTTAGCAATTCCATTTTGAACTTCATTCTTTAGCAACTCAATTACTTTTTCTTTTCCCAGCTCATTATATTCAGCGCAAACTTCAGTGGTGATGGTAAATCCCGGAGGGACAGGAATGCCAATCAGATTCATTTCAGCGAGATTTGAGCCTTTTCCACCCAGCAGGTTTTTCATCTCTGTTTTGCCTTCTGCTTTTCCGTCTCCAAACAAATAAATTCTTTTCTTACTCATCTTATTCTCCTGATTTTGTGATTTATTTCTGTGAAGGAAAACCCTGAAATCCTGCTTTTCTGTCAAATAAAAAACAGATAAAAGCACATTTTTATAAAAACTATTGGACAAACTTTTAGTTTTAAAACTTTTTAAACTATAAAAAATCCAGAAATGAGGAAAAATGAATTTTAAAAGATTCGGTGAAAAGTATGTAATCAGAATTGATAAAGAAGAAAAAATTGTTGAAACTCTCACGAAAATCTGTGTAGTAAATGAAATCTATGCGGGAATGATTTCCAGGATTGGAGCTGTTTCCAAAGCTAAGATAGGATTGTTCAATTCAGAAGAAAAAAGATACTTTTCCACAGAACTTTTGGGAGATTATGAAATTACCTCTTTAAATGGAAACATCTCAACAATGAATGGAGAAATTTATCTTCATCTACACATAAATTTGGCTGATGAGGAACATAAAACTTTTGGTGGACATCTGAACGAAGCGGTTGTGAGTGCAACTTGCGAGGTAATAATCGAAAAAATTGAGGGAAGTATTGAAAGAGAATTTGATGAAGAAACAGGTTTGAATTTATTAAAGTTCTAATGAATTCTTCAAAAATATAGTTTTTATACCTCACCTCAATCCTCTCCTAAAAGGAGAGGAAGTCTCCTTCTCCTCGATAGGAGAAGGTCGGGATGAGGTGGATAATAAAATGAAAAAGATTAATTTATAATTCTAAGTATTGAAAGAGAATTCGATATAGAAACAGGTTTGAATCTCTTAAAAATATAATGGAGAAAGAATGTCGATTTTGATAAAGAAGGTATTTCATAATAATGAAGAAAAAGATATTTTGGTTGAAGGGAATAAAATCTCAAAAATTGCTGATAATATTCAAGCAGAAACAGAGCATCAAATCGATGGAAAAAATATGGTTGCTTTACCTCCTTTCATTAATGCTCACACTCATGCTGCCATGACTCTGATGCGAGGGTATGCAGATGATCTGCTTCTGGATGATTGGCTGCAAAACAAAATCTGGCCTTTTGAAACAAAAATAACTGAAAACGATGTTTTCTGGGGAACGAAATTAGCCTGCCTGGAAATGATAAAGTCCGGTACAACTTTTTTTAATGATATGTATTGGCATTATCACGGAACAGCGAGTGCAGTAGAAGAAATGGGTATTAGAGCTGCAGTTTCTGCAGTATTTATCGATGGCTTCGATAAACAAAAAGCAAAAGAACAAATCAGAATGAATGAGCAACTTTTTCATGAATCAAAAAAATATTCTGAACGAATCAGTTTTGCTCTGGGACCGCATGCGATTTATACAGTTTCAGAGGAAAGTCTTATCTGGGCAAAAGAGTTTTCAGAAGAAAATAATATTATGATTCATATTCATATTTCCGAAACTCAGAATGAAGTTGATGATTGCCTTCAAAAACATGGGAAGAGACCCATTGAATATCTAAATGATATTGGATTATTAAGTTCAAATATTCTTGCTGTGCATGTAATCTGGATAAATGAAAGAGAAATGCAAATCTTGAAAGAACATAATGTGAAAATCGCTCACAATCCTACTTCAAATATGAAACTTTGTTCAGGTTTTTTTCCTTATAAAGAACTGAAAAAATATGATTTATCCATTGCTTTGGGAACAGATGGATGTGCTTCCAATAATAACCTGGATATGTTGGAAGAGATGAAGATTGCAGCTTTGTTGCATAAAATAAAAAACAACGATACAACAATTATGTCTGCTATTGAAGCGTATAAGATGGCTACCATAAATGGAGCAGAAATGTTTAACCTGGATTGTGGAGAAATCAAAGAAGGAGCTTTAGCAGATTTAATTTTAATAGATTTAAATGATGTGAATTTAATTCCCAATCACAATTTAATTTCCAACCTTGTTTATTCTGCTAATCGAAGCTGCATCGATACAGTCATTTGTGATGGTAAGATTTTGATGCAGGATGGAAAAGTTGAAGGAGAAGAAGAAATTATTGCTAAAGTTTCAGAAGTGGTTAAAGATTTAATGTAAATCATAGATTTTAGCTGCTCGTTCCCAAATTGCATTTGGGAGTGCAGTTTTTTGAAAAGTTTTACTTTGATTCTTTTTTGTGGAATGAGATAGATGAATTTGAAATACAATTTCTTTAACAATTGTGTTCCCATCCGGCAGCTGCCGGATGGGAACAAGAAGGAACTCATAGCTTTTAACCTGTAGAATGCGAAGCTATTCAACTGGGTCTGCTTTGAGAGATAGTTTCAAATTAGGCAAAATATAAATCTATTTGTGAAATTGTATCTAATAGAACAAATTTTTTTATAATTGACATCTACAGTATAAAAAAAAATATAAGATATGCAAAATAAAATGAAAAGAGAAAAACTTAAGAAATTAAAAGAAATTAAAGAATTAATTCTACGTAATTATTCTGTAAAACAAATTGGAATATTTGGTTCATATATCAGAGGAGAAGAAGATTCAGATAGTGATTTAGATATATTAGTTGAATTTGAAAAACCAATCGATATTTTTAAATTTGTAGAATTAGAGAGAATACTTTCAGAAAAGTTAAACGCCAATGTGGATCTGGTTAGTAAAAAGGCTTTAAAACATTTCATTGGAAGAGAGATTTTGCGGGAAGTGAAATATGTATAAAAGAGATTTTCGAGATTCTTTATTAGAGTTACATTTTCTTCAGGTTATTACCTAAACCTTTTAAACTAATTATCAAAAATTTGATAAGAATCATTATCAACTATAACTGTTACATAATCCGAATCCCTGTTCTCCATATCTACATAAAAATATTTCAAACTATCATTTTGTGTATAGTTACCATTAAATGAAGCTGCTAAAGGAATACCTATGTATCTGTTACAGCCATCAGATGTTGTCCTGTCGAATTTGAATTTAAATTTTTCTGATTCTGTATTAATTGCGACACTATTAACAAATATTGAATCAGGAGTTCCGGTATTGAAAGATTCCATTTCTATAGTTATATCAATTAAGTTATATTCACTTTCATTTTGGATACGGATATAATATGTTTTAGTATCGTTTTCATTACAGGAAAAAAACGCAATTAAGATACAAAATAATATCAAATTTTTCTTCATTTTCTTTACTCCTTTATTGCCACTAACTCATTGTGCTGCTTTGAGAGATAGTTTTCACAAACCGGAGGTTTATGTTACTTCCATAATCTTCCTACAAATCAAAGCTGCACTAAAAAGTGCATATTTTTTTTCAATTTTTCCAACACTCCCATAACATACAATCGGAAAAGTCCATTCCAGAATTGCTATTAAATAGGGAACAATGTCATCATCAAAAAGAGTTACAATATTGGCATATTCACGAACTTTACAAATCATTTTATAGGCTTTTTCAACCATTGGATCATCACCATGATAAAAATATTTTGGAACTTCTTTTATGGAATTTGCCTCTGCAAGTCCTGCTTCAAATTCTAAGAGATTCTTCAGGTCGGTTTTGGTTTCCAGTTTTGTCATTTCGATTTTAAAGATCGGCTCTAACCTGGCAAAATCAGAGATAATATTACGAACTTTTGTTTCGGAAAAATCAATAATATAAATATTTTCAACTTCATCCAGAAGAATATTCTGCATATTCAAATCACCGTGCGTTATGGATTTATACCAGAGTTTGGAAAATTTCCTTCGTTTGGGATATTCATATTTTAAGAAATGATACGGATTTGGTAATTCAGTATTTAGTTCTTCACAGAAAATTGTTTTTTCGTCAGCAGAAATGCCAAGATTCGATTCTAAAGATTCAAAAATTGAAGGAAACATTTCGCACGGATTATGTTCTTTATAAGGATAAATCAGTTCCCATTTGGGCTGACCATACCACGGTTTTAAAACATCTGTGAAAATCCGATCGAAAATTGGAATTAGTTTTTCAGCAGGTAGTTTTTTGTAATAATCCGTCAGCCAGGTTAGTTTGCTATCCGGTCCATTGATGCCGACAAAATTATATCGCAATCCGCCAAAATCTCCATGAAAGGTTGTTCCCATAATGGTCGTGCTGTTGTTTAAGATGAATTTTATCACATAATTATTGTACGCATTTACCTCGTTTTCCGTATCCTTGATCGAGCCGATTTTCAGAACTGTAGGTAAAAGCCTTCTGCCATCTTTATCAAAACTTGTTACCTGGAATGTTTTGGATGTAAAACCGCCTTGCAGCTCGGAAAGCATAACTTCTCCTGCTTCGGAATAAATCTTTCTGATGATGATTTCCCACTCATTTTTCAGTTTAGTATCACTTTGGATTTTCAGTCTTTTCTCGTCTGCTGAACGAATATTTTTCGGAATAAAAATCCAGGTCTTTGCTTTTTTCAATTTTGTGTTTGGGTTAAGATGAACAACTTTTTCCAGGTTTTCCAATTTGATATTTTGCTTGATGGTCGTAAGAGGTTCCAAAGAAATTTCAGTTTGAAGAAGTTTATCTAAAATAACACAATGTCCGTGAAAATAAATGTTCTCAAAAAAAGCAAATTTCTGGATTTGATTAATAAAGTTTTTATTAATATCTGTTGTAAGAATACTTTTCTCAATTGCAGTTCCGATAAGAAGTATTCCTTTTTTTTCGTAAGAATCTTCTATATGATATTTCTCAGCAAGAATATCTTCTTTTGTTTTGAAAAAAGAACCTTTAATATTCTCAGATTCTGCTAAAATTACAAATCCAATAATCGAGGAATCGGCTTTTTCTTTTTTTATGATTTGAAAATAATCTGTAATGATTTTATCCAGTTCAATTTCAGAATCCGACTCGATTATTATTTCCGGTTTTCCTGAAATTCCGATTCCTGAAAACACAAAAAAAGGTGTTTCAGAAGGATTCTCAGAAATTATAAAATCCGAAAGATTGTGCTCATCTGCTGGCATAACACCAGCAAAAAAAGGTGTGGAAATAAACTCACCAAGAGTTTCAAAACCCTGAATTCTGGAATGTCCAATTCCACCGATTCCAAAAGCGAACTCCAGTTCCTTCAAATTTGTGGGAATAAGTTTTTCAGCGTTTAATTTGTTTATAGAATTATCTGAAATCTCCCAAAAATCTAAAAATGATTCTTGAGTTTCAAGCCATTTTATAATGTATTTTCTATCATCGATTTGAGTTAAAGTTTCATTTATCGAAAAAGTTCTGTTTATGAAATCGAGAGCTTCTTGAAGAGTATCATAGATTTTGAACATTTGCAATAATCCGGTAAGTTTGAGTACTTTTTTCAAATCGGAATTTAATCCTGCAAGATGGAGAGAACCGGATTTTTTTCTTAAACATTTTTCGGTTTTGATTAACGACCTGATTCCTGCGCTGGATAAGAAATAAACATCTGTGAAATTCAAAGTCCAAAACTTCAAATCATCTTTTATTGTTTCTGTTTTTTCATCAAATAAAGAAGCTCCATATCCATCGAATCTTCCTTTCAGATTGAATATTTTTATTTTCTTTTCATTTTTTATTTCAATATTCAGCATTCTTTCTCCTCTTTACCTGTTCTTACCCGAGTCGGGTTGCGAGCAACTCGACTCGGGTAAGATAAAATACTTTCCCGGGAATTTGCTCAGGATTCTGCAAAATGAAAAAGGCTGTGTTTCCGTCAAAAGCCGGACACGGTCTGAGGAAATCTTCGAAGTAATTTCTAACGAAGAATCTCATCCACCTCATCCCGACCTTCTCCTATCGAGGAGAAGGAGAACAAAAAATTTCCTCTACTTTTAGGAGGGGATTGCCTGTCAAGTCGTAGTCCGATTTATTGGACGAAGACTGAAGGTAAGGTAAAAAACACACTCTATTTTGCTGAGCTGCGATGAATTTGCAGAGCAAGATTTCCAGCTTTGTCCATTGTTTCACCTAAAGATAAAAAACCGTGATTTTTCAAAACAATATAAAAATAATTTTGCAGGATTTTTCCAACTTCTTCGATCAATTTAACAGAGCCGTAAGGTTGTTCTTGTTTTGTAATAAGCAAGTTTAGCTGTTCACATTTTTTTAGAACTTGCTCATCATGACCATGAAAAACCGCATTTACTTCCGGTCTTTGGGAATAGATATAATAATGCAAAAGAGATTCTGAGGAAGGTTGTTTTGTGCCGTTAACTACTACCTTTTTTAATAAGATATCAGCTTCGATTATTTCAACCAAATCATTTTCAGAAAGGTTTTTCAGATTTACTCCAGATGCTGTGATGATGAAACCTTGTTTAGTTCGAAAGCTTAAATTTCCTCCAAATCCCCCGATTAGTTTGGGAGATAATCCTAATTCTGCAAAATGGTCGCACCATTTTATGAGGATTGAGATATTATCATCTTTAATTGCATTTTTATCTTTGAAAACTGTTTGAAATTTCGTTCCGATATATTTAGAACTCATTTTATCTCTTTCAATTTTCTTATTTCAGTTGGTTTAAAAATCCCTTTTTCTGTGATGATTCCTGTAATATATTTTGCTGGAGTAATATCAAAAGCAGGATTTTTTGCGTGGCTCTTTGATGGAGCAATCTGAATATCATTAAATGTCATAATTTCATTTTCATCACGAAATTCGATAGGAATATCTTTACCGGATTTGCAGTTGAAATCAATGGAAGATATAGGTGCAGCAATATAAAATGGAATGTTATTTTCTTTAGCCAGAACTGCCTTCTCATAAGTACCGATTTTATTGGCAGCATCACCATTTGCAGTAATTCTATCAGCTCCGGTTATCACCATATCGATTTCTCCTTTTTGCATGAAATAACCTGCTGCATTATCTGCAATGATTGCATGTGGAATATTTTCTTCAGAGAGTTCAAAAGCTGTAAGTTTTGCACCTTGCAATCTGGGTCGCGTTTCATCTACAAATACGAAAATATTCTTTCCATTATGATGAGCAATTCGAATCGGAGCTAAAGCTGTACCGAAATCAACTGTTGCCAAAGCTCCAGCATTGCAATGAGTTAAAATCCTGAAATTATTCTTGATCAATTCGTCTCCATACTCACCGATTTTTTTACAGGCTTCTACATTTTCATCAGCGAATTTCTGAGCTTCTTTCAAACCCACAGTTTTTGCATTTTTGATGTTATCGGTTTTCATAATTGCTTTATAAACTTTATTCACAGCATAAAATAAATCGAAAGCAGTTGGTCTTGTATTTAGCAAATCAGTTTTCGCTTTTTTCAAATTAGCATAAAAATCTGATTCTGCAGATGTGAAAGCTTTCTGAGCAATTCCAAATGCTGCTGCTGCTCCGATTGCAGGTGCTCCCCTCACTTTCATGGTTAGAATTGCATCACAAACTTCATCAATATTTTTTAATTCTATAATCTCAAATTTCTCAGGAAGTTTAGTTTGATCGATAATTTTGATAGAATTATTTTCCATCCAAACTGAACGATAATTTTTGCCTTTTATTTTCACAGAGACTCCAGATAATAATTAAAGATAATCCTGAAATACTTACTTAGTAAATGCATTTGAAGTGTCAAACGATTTCTAATCAAAATAAATTTCAATTTCAGAGCAACTGTCCAACCTTTAAGATTACGAGGATGAATATAGACAGATTTACTAATGAGACCGAAAGACACTCGACACCACTTACTCCTTCCGAAGCTTCCGCTTCGGAAACTAAGGAGAAGCAGAAGCTTCTGGATATAGCGTATTCCGAACTGTCCCGAAAGCTTTCGGGCGGAAGGAGCAAATCAATATGTCGAGAATTTAATGCACTCATAAGTGATAAGTATTAGTTTCCTAACAATAAAAAAATCAATTTTAACTTGACATAAAACTTTTTTACACATCTTATTGAAATGCAAATAAAAGAATCAAAGGAGGACAGATGAGAACCAATTTTACTAAAATTTTAATGATCGTATTTTTTATTATTTACTCATTTTGTTTATATTCACAAGTATTTCCTCCACCTGAAAATCTGTTTGTAACAGAAACAGGTTATGCAACCTGGGATCCTCCGAGTGGCGGACCACAAACAGTTCAAGTAGATCCTCAAGCTGTACCTTATTGGACAGGTACCACAAATGATGCTGCTTTCACAGATGATAGCGAAATTCGTGGAATTAATGCTGAAGACGGTTGGATGATGTTCGATATATCAACCATTCCTATCGGGGCTGCGATCATAAATATTCAATTCAACGGATATGTGAACGATTGTATCTGGCCATATTGGGCAATCAATGATATCACTGCAGATCCATTAACAGCAACTCCTGTCGATCTCTATGAAGATATCCAGTCTGGTGAATATAATAATTTTATGGAAGGTTCAGGCGCTGCACCAGGCTGGCGAGTTGCTGTTCTGGGTGGAACTGCCAATGCAGATCTGGAAGCAGCTTTAGCTCAGGGCTGGTTTGCTCTTGGCATCATGTCTGATGATAACAGCAATATGTTTTATATCAACTTTGATGGTTGGGAAGAAGCTAATCCTCCGTTCTTAATGGTAGATTATGAGACAGATGATGGAATAGTCTCCAGAGCAAGGATTGATCTGAATTCCAAAGTTACACATCAGGAAAAATTGGCTACACCTACTAACCGTGACCTTCTGGGTTACAATATCTATCTTGATGGCACTTATGTAGCCTATACTACTGACATGTTCTGGCAATATACTGGTCTTGTTTATGGACAAACCTATCTTGCCGGTATATCTGCAACGTATGTAGGAGGTGGATCCATAATTATAGAATATGAATTCACTTATAATCCACTTACATTAGCTCCTCCTCAGAATCTATTTGTAGATGAACTGGGTTATGCAACCTGGGAAGCACCAAATGGTGGAGGTACGGTTGACTTTACAATCAGCCTTACAGATGATGCTGGAGATGGCTGGAATGGTGCTTCGATAGACTTATTTGTAAACAGCACTTTAGTTCTGGATGATATTACATTAGCCACAGGCTTCGGACCGGAAGGTTTTATTTTTGCTGTAGCTGACGGTGATTTTGTTGAAATCTATTACACAGAAGGTAACTTATCATATGAAAATGCTTATTATGTTGCTAATAATTTCGGCTATCTTGTGGTTTATTCAGGATATGGTGGTGTTGTTCCGGATGCTTATGTCTCGTTCATTGCTTTTGTGAGTGATGATTCTCTGGTAAAATCAAAAAAAATTGAACTCAGTACTAAAGCTTCATATCTAGAAAGAATTGATACAGACAACACTCGTGACCTTTTAGGTTACAATGTCTATCTTAATGGTGCTTTGGTAGACTTCACTCCAGACCTATTCTGGCAATATACGGACCTTGTGGCAGGAACAACCTACTATGCAGGTGTATCTGCTGTGTACGATGAAGGTGAATCAATTCCTGTAGGATATACATTTACTTATGTACCTAATCCATTTCCTCCACCGGAAAACGTTCAGGTAGATGAATATATCGGACTTGTTACTTGGCTTCCTCCTGGCGGTCTGGTTTACAACGATGACTTTGAATATTATAATGTGGGAGAATATCTGGCTGTACAATCTGATGATTGGACGACCTGGAGCAACAATCCCGGTTCAGCAGAAGATGCTTTCATTTCCGATGATTATGCTTTGAGCGGAACAAATTCAGTCAAAGTGGACGGCACAACCGACCTTGTGCTGATCATGGATAACTACACAGAAGGCTGTTATTCCATGGATCTGAACATGTATATTCCCACAGGATATTGCGGATATTTCAACCTGCAGAAAACCAATATTCCCGGTACGGAATGGGGATTTCAGATAATGTTTGATGTTACCGGCATCGCTTCGATCGATGGTGGAGCTGCAGCAGCTTGTACTTTCCCATTCAATTTTGATACCTGGATGAATTGTGAAATCATAGTAGATCTGGATAATGACCTTTGTGAATTCTTTTATGACTGCACTCTGATGCATTCCTATCAATGGACTCTGGGTTGCTTCGGAACTACCGGATTGA
>JAUWNO010000201.1 GCA_030612605.1 Armatimonadota bacterium | reverse complement strand
CCTCAATTAGTGGGATATCATAATTTGTACATTCAAGATTTCATATTAAAAATAACTAAACATGAAAACTGCTTTTATTTTTATCATTATGATGGTTCAATCTCATATTGCTATGAAAGTGAATTAGAGGATTTCAATTTGAATCCGGTGATATATAATCAAATGCCAAATTATGTTATTTATGGAGCAAATATCTTTCAGAATTATGCACTGATTTACTTTCACAATGAAATAGATGGTGTATTGAAGGTTTATGAAATAGTTGATAATTCTCATTTTGGAGAGGTGGATACGATTTCATTACCGGTAACACCTTATTCTCCAATATGTTATCAAATTGATGATCAAATTTATTTAGGGGCATACTGGTTTGAAAATAACAATTCCAATTTTGGTATTAAGAAATATAACTTTCAAAATGGACAATTAACATTTCTTGCTGAAAGATATTACAATCAATGGGCTTTTGATTATATACCTTTCGATGCTAATTTCATTGTTTTTGGACGTGAAGATAATTTTCTGATTAATGATAACCTGGACCCTATTTACACTTTTTTTGAGCTTGATAATTTCTATGCGAAAGATGTATTCAAAAATCGTTTTATCCTTTTACACAATGTTGATGATTCAATTTATTTGATATTTGATATAGAAACTGGAGAATTCCTCGATTTTTCTTCGAATTCCTGGTATCAAAAAATACAAAGACGAGATGATACGGATAATATTGTTTTCTATGGTTACGATACATCTATAGAAGTAGTAATTTTTGACGAAGAAGGAATAACAAATGTCAGTTCCTATGATCTCGGATATCCGGTATATGTAGCAGATTGGTATTATGACAGGTTAGTGACTATATCATTCTCCGATGATTTGATGTATATCTATTATTATGAAGTTGATGACAATTTTGAACTTAGTTTAATCCACTGTTTTGAATTGGAGCCATATACATATTTCAATATCGGTATTTTATTAATAGATGAGACTCATATAGCCATCTTCGATCATACAGATAGTAAAACCTACTATCATAAAATTGAAGATAATGATTTGTCCTTATTAACAACTTTCCAAACACTAACCGTTTCAAAAGTTTTTTTCTGCCAGAATCAATTGATCTATCCTTATGAAAATGGACCAATTATAGATTGTACTAATACTGATGATCCGCAAATTGTCGGGAATATTCCGTATTATTATAATAGTGATGTTCCTGGTTTGCCCAGTTATAATGGCAATTCGCATTATATTTTTGATTCAGCTATAAGAGTTTCGATATTTGATCAGAACTTCAACATTATAGATACATGGTTTGGTTATGAACAGACCTTTTTCCTGAACGATGATTTGATCATTATCTCAGAATATGACCATTTAACTTTAGCTTCCGTAGAAAATATCCAGAAAGTAGAAGAGGAAATTTTTAGCCAATCAAATTATATTTTTAATTATCCAAATCCCTTCAATCCTTCAACAACGATCTCATTCAATTTAACCACGGAGAGCACGGAGTTGATAATTTACAACATCAAAGGACAAAAAGTGAAAACTTTGGAGTGCATTAACCGTGTTAATGCAAAAACGACACGGTCGTTTTACTCCATAGCCTGGAACGGAACAGATGATAATAACAAACCTGTAAGTTCAGGAATTTACTTCTATCAATTAAAAGTGAATGATAAAATAATGGCTGCCCGGAAATGTATTTTGCTGAAATAGATTATCTATCCAAGCTCCATTCAGTTCCGGTTTTGGTATCTTTCAGTTTAATTCCTAATTTATCCAGATCTTCCCTGATCTGATCTGCATATTTCCAGTTCTTTTCTTGTTTAAATATACTTCTGTATTTAATCAATAGTTCGATTAATTCTTCAGACATATCACTCAAATTCAGTTTAAGCTTCTCCTCAAGATTACTGAAAAAACCTAAAACCCGACCCAGCTCAACCAGCAGATGAGCATATTGTTTTAATTCATTTTCTTTATTATGTGCTAAAAAATTCCTGATTTTAAACAACACGGCAATTGCTTTTGCCGTATTAAAATCATCATCCATCGCATTTATAAATTCATCTTTTAATTGAATTTGATTTTTTGAATATTCCGGGTTTTCATTCATAAAAGAAAGATAATCAACCTGCTGGAGAAAACTGTAAAGATTCTTCATAGCTCGAGCAGATTCTATTAGAATATCTTCACTAAAGTCGATTGGACTGCGATAATTCTTGGAAAGAAAGAAAAACCTGATAGCTTCAGCATCGAACTTTTTCAGCACATCACGGGCTAAGAAAAAATTATCCAGGCTCTTTGACATTTTTTCACCGGAGATATTCAGAAATCCGCCATGCATCCAATAATTTACAAATGGTTTTCCGCTCAAAGCTTCTGCCTGGGCTATCTCATTTTCATGATGCGGGAAAATGAGATCAACAGCACCACAATGAATATCAAAGCTTT
This sequence comes from Armatimonadota bacterium, assembly GCA_030612605.1. Lineage (GTDB taxonomy): Bacteria > Cloacimonadota > Cloacimonadia > Cloacimonadales > TCS61 > JABMPU01. The sequence goes on along the minus strand of JAUWNO010000201.1, from coordinate 2,517 downwards.
CACCCAGAATTTTTTGAGATATTACCACACATTCAGTATGCCAACCGGGACGACCTTTTCCCCATGGACTTTGCCAACTCGGTTCATTCGGTTTTGCTTTTTTCCAGAGAGTAAAGTCTGCCGGATGTCTCTTCTGAAGATTTGCTTCAACTCGCGCACCTGTCCTTAGTTCATCCAATTTTTTCCCGGAAAGTTTTCCATAATCCTTAAATGAATTTACTGAAAAATAAACATCTCCATTCTTCTCATAAGCGAAACCTTTTTTCTCCAGCTCTGCTATCAAATCGATCATTTCATTCATATACTCGGTTGCTTTGGGATAAAAAGTTGCTTGTTCCAGACCAAGAGCCTTAATATCATCGAAAAATGCTTTAATATATTTTTCTGCAATTTCTGAAAACGGAATTTTTTCTTTGATGGATTGTTTGATAAGTTTGTCATCTATATCTGTTATATTTTGCACATAAATCACTTCAAAACCTTTGAATTCAAAATATCTTCTAACCACATCGAAAAACAAAAAAGTGCGTGCATTTCCAATATGAAAATAGTTATAAACAGTTGGTCCGCAAACATACATTTTTACTTTTCCGGGTTCAATCGGAATAAATTCTTCTTTTTTTCTCGATAAAGAATTATAGATTTTCATATTTTTTCTACCTCTTACAATTTAAAAAACATCATTTTTTAGAATATTTTTTTAATCGATTATGAGTCAAGTTTTTGATTTTTAAGCTTAATCCGTGAACAATGAAAACTCGAGCTTAGTTTGCTTTAGCTACTTGACTTAAGTTTTCTAATCCATTGAAACATTACAACTTAACTCATCCGTCAACTGCCAGATAAGTCAAGTCTCTTGTTTATTTAAAGTCAAAATCGTGATTGTTGTTCTTCCCGATTCTTTCTCATAATCGATATAAGGTTGCAATTCCTCAGAAATCTTTTCTTCTTTTGAATGCTCTAAAATAATTTTCCCGTCGGCATTCAATAACCCTTTTTCAAAAATTAATTCAATTGTAGAATTTACCAGGTTTTTATCATAGGGAGGGTCCAGGAAAATTAAATCGAATTTCTCAGTTTCATTCATCAGGAAAGAACTGACTCGTTTCTTATAAATTCTACCATCTTTTTCACATTTCAGTTTCCTGATATTCTGTTTTATCGTTTTGATTGCCTTATCGGAAAAATCTACAAACACAGCTTTCTCAGCTCCTCTGCTCAAAGCTTCCAAACCCAGAGCACCACTGCCTGCAAACAGATCGAGCACCTTTTTATCTGCGCAATCATATAAAACAGAAAAGATTACTTCTTTCAAATAATCTGTGGTCGGACGTGCTGTTTTTCCGGGAACAGAAAATAAATTTGTTTTTTTATATCTACCTGTAATTATTCTCATTATAAAATCTGGAATGAAAGAAAAACTTTGATTTATCTGTTTTCTTCCTTATTTCTCAGTTTATCGAATTCGATATCACTATATTTGTCCTGTTGAATGATTTTTTTGAATTCCAAAAATTGAGCATGTGGTAAGATTTGGAAAAACTTACGTTCTTCAGGAGTAAATACTTTTTGGATCACACTCAGATATTGGGATTCTATCTCTGAAAATATCTTATTTTCCAATTTATCAATTTTCTCCTTTATCTGCTCAGATGGATTTTCTTTCTTCAAAAATTTATAGATCAAGAGTGCATCCATCAGATGATTCTGCGATTCGTAAAGTTCTGCTAAAGTTATTGTAGGAGTTGATTTTTTTCTTATCATTATTCATCTCCCAGACAAATCTGTTTTCTGAATTTATCCAGAGTTTTAGGACCAATTCCCTTAACTTCCAGAAGTTGATCAACATCATTAAATCTTCCTAATTTTTGTCTTAGTTCAATAATCCTTTTTGCTTTAGTTGGACCGATTCCAATCAAGGTCATCAAATCTACTTCAGTTGCTGTATTTATATTTATTTTTGTAATAATTACTTCTTGTTCAAAAAGCTCATTTTCTCCAAAATTCTTTTTCTCACCTTCGAATTCATAAAAATAATCTCTAATTTTCAGAAAAGTTTTCTCACCGATTCCTTTTATTTTCATCAGATCTGCTCTGCTTCCAAATCCAATTTGCTCTCTAAAGAGAAGAATATCTTTTGCTTTTTTCTCGCCGATTCTGGGAATAGTTTTTAGTTCCTCTAATGTAACTGAATTCAAATCATATTTGATTTCATAATCTTTCTCAAATTTCAAACTATCTGCAGATATTGGCTCATCATTAGCGACTAAACCGCTGAAATGTAAACTCAAACCCAAAAGGGCAAAAAAGATCAGGAATAATAGAATCTTTTGCTCATCTTCGGTTAAGATGGAGTTAAGAAAATTTTTCATTCTTCTTTATAGATCAGGTTTAAAACTGTTTGTCCGACGTAGTACAAAGATTCAGGCGAGCATTTATCGGGAGTATCCTCCAAAGTATGCCAATAAGGATACTCGAAATCAATGATAAGAATTGCATTGAAACCAGCTTTAATCA
>JAUWNO010000003.1 GCA_030612605.1 Armatimonadota bacterium | reverse complement strand
TCTTATGGTATGAATCCGGATAATTTCAATTTCCTGCTTGCTCCTTCAGATACATATTGGACAAGAGATTATGGTCCATGGTATGTTGTTGATGGCAACAATGAAGTTGGAATTGTAAACTTTCCATACAATCGTCCACGACCAAACGATAATGATATTCCTATAGAAATGGCAAATTTTCTGGGAATAGAGCTTTTTGGGATGGACTTGATTCATACAGGTGGAAATTGTATGACTGCTGGTTTGGGAATTTCTGCGTCAACTGAATTGGTCTGGGAAGAGAATCCTTCTCTTTCCCATGAAGATGTTGCTCAGCTCGTTGAGGATTATCTGGGAATTCAAACCTATCATGTTGTGCCTGATCCGAATAATACTTATATTGATCATATTGATTGCTGGGGAAAATTCCTGGATTTTGATAAAGTTATGATTCGTTCAGTTGCAGAATCTCACCCGCAATATGATGAAATCGAAGCAACAGCTCAATATTTCTCAGAGCAGGTTTCTCCTTATGGAAATTTGTTCCAGGTTTATCGAGTTTATACTCCACAAAATCAACCTTACACGAATTCTCTGATTTTGAATAAAAAAGTTCTGGTTCCCATTACTGGTTCTTCCTGGGATGATGCTGCTTTAGCATCTTATGAAGATGCAATGCCCGGATACGAAATTCTTGGTTTTACAGGAACCTGGCAGTCAACAGATGCACTTCATTGCAGAACCAAAGGAACTGCTGATAGAGGAATGCTGTTTGTAAAACATTTACCAATCTTAGGAAATGCACCTGTTCAAAATGAGTACGAAATTCTAACAGATGTCATTCCTTACAGCGGTGAAGCGGTTTACCCTGATTCAATGAAAGTTTTTTATAGAGTGAATGGAGGAGATTTTATTTCTTTAGATATGTCTTATGAAGTAGGAGATACTTATAAGGCAATCATTCCCGGTCAAGCTCTGGGAAGCGAAATTGCCTATTATATTCATGCTGCTGATGAATCCGGACGAAGCATGGATCATCCTTATATCGGTGCTCCGGATCCTCATGTTTTCTTTGTTGGAATGCCGCTTTATCCTGATATTGTGGTGGATCCTCTGCAACTTAATTTAAATTGTTTTGTTGGAGGTTCTGTATCAGACGAATTTACCATATCAAATATTGGAGGAGCAGATTTAAATTATGCCATAGCCTTTTCTACTGCAATTCCCGAAGAAGTCAGTTATGATGTGCCTGATAGTCCTTCCGGTTCTTCTTACAATTATAATACTTACACAGAACTGGGATGGACAGATTTGCTGATTTCTGATGTTGGTGAAATTGCTGAGCTTCAGGTTGAATATACTTGGGATACTGATAATTATCCAACGGAAGGTTCTTTCTGGATGGAATCTCCTGACGGTACAACTGGAATGATAGCTGCCGGACAAACTGATGGAACATATCAGGTTGATTTGGATGATTTCATGGGAGAACAAATTGAAGGAAATTGGAAAATCTGGATCGAAGATACCTGGGGAGATGGCGGACATCAGGCAACGAATATTGATTTGAATTTTACAATTCTAATTGAGCAGGAACAGTGGCTTCTTGTTGAACCGGTAGCAGGTACAATTGCTCCTGGAATGAATGTATTAGTAAGTTTAACTTGTTCTGCCGTTCAGTTAGAACCAGGAACTTATGAAGGTTCAATCTTCATAAATTCAAACGATCCGGACGAACCTCTTGTGATTGTTTCTGTGATTCTAATTGTAGAAGAAAATGTAGATTCTGATGATGATTGTAGTCCGCAACTTACTGAGTTATTAGGTAATTACCCGAATCCGTTCAATCCGGAAACTACTATTTCTTTCTCAACCACAGAGAGCACGGAGAACACAGAGATTTGTATTTATAATATTAAAGGGCAGAAAATTAAAGCTTTGGAGTGTGACGAGTCTCTCGTCACAAAAGCCGACGGAGTTGGCTACTCCATAACTTGGAATGGAAAGGATGATAACAACCAACCTGTTGGTTCGGGAATATATTTCTATAAATTGAAAGTTGGAGATAAAATCATTTCAGTAAAGAAAATGATCCTCATGAAATAATTGGAGTTTTGGAGTAGAATTTTGGAGTAGAATTTTGGAGTGCAATATCCGTGATATTGCATAATTGCGAGGATTCTAAACTTTTTGAGTTTTGAAACTTAATAAGTTTATTCCGGGCTTCTTTCCAAACTGTAAAGTAAATTTACACTGATGTTAATAGTTTTTTTTTTATATGCAAAAAGGGAATAGTTTTTTTCTTCAAATAGTAAGTAATTGGAAATTTTCAAGAAAATGTAAGTTATCTTTGATTCTGAAATCATTTCTTTTAAACAGGTCTAAAATTATGTATTTTAGATGAGTATCAATTATTTTTTTAAGTTAAAGCTTTTTTTTTTGACAATAAACAATTAAAAAAAAAAGTTGGAATGTCATTTGCTTCAAAATAAATAAAGAAAAAATGATTTATCATTCGAATATCAAGGAGGAAGAATGTTCGAAAAAGTGAAAAACAAGAAAGGATTCAGTCTTATTGAATTGTTGGTTGTGGTTGTGATAATTGCGATTTTGGCTGCTATTGCTGTTCCTATTTACATGAGCTATGTGCAGAAAGCAAGAGCAACAGAAGCACAATCTGCCATCGCAGCAATTCGCAGTACTTATCGAGTTCATTATCAAACCTATGGAAACACAGACAATTATACTATCGAAGAAGCTATGAAAGAGGCCAAACTTGGTAAAGCTACAGAGAAAAACTGGGAATTTGAAGTTATTGGTAATCCACCTAAAAAATATGTTGCAACTTCCACATCAGAATTTCCTGAAGGTGAAGGAAAACAGGTCTGGTATGATGTTGATGAAGCTGAATACCATGGTTATGGTATTGATGAAGAAATTGATGAAGAAGAGATTATCGATTAAATCGGAGGTGTTTTTTGACAATACAGGAACTTTTAAAGTTTACTGTTGATGCAGATGCTTCTGACCTTCATATAAGTGCCGGTTCGATTCCCATGGTTCGTGTTCACGGACAGATGAGAAAATTGAATTTGCACAGATTCAGCGAAAAGGAAGTTGAAGATCTCATTTTCAGTACGATGAACAAATCTCAGCGCGTGCTGTTTAAAGAAAAGTTGGAAATCGACTTTTCCACCAAACTTTCCGATGAAACCCGTTTTCGTGTTAATGCCTTTCACCAGGTTAACGGATTAGGTGTGGCATTTCGTGTAATTCCAAATGAGATTAAGAATTTTGATGAACTGAATCTACCGGAAATATTAAGTCGTCTGGCAATGCGTCAAAGAGGATTGATATTAGTAACCGGACCTACAGGCAGCGGAAAATCTACGACATTAGCAACAATGGTGGATTATATCAATGATCACAAACATTGTCACATCATTACTATTGAAGATCCAATAGAGTTTGTTCATTCTAGTAAAAATTCATTGATAAACCAGCGGGAATTAGGACATGATACTTGGTCTTTTACTGCTGCTTTACGTTCTGCTCTGCGTGAGGATCCGGATGTAATCCTGGTAGGTGAGATGCGTGACCTGGAAACAGTTTCTCTGGCTCTTACTGCTGCGGAAACAGGACATCTTGTTTTGGCTACACTTCATACAAGTAGTGCTACCAAATCTATCGACCGTATTATCGATATGTTTCCCAAAGAACAGCAATCTCAAGTACGTTCCATGCTGTCTGAATCTTTGCAGGCAGTTATTGCTCAAACTTTGTTACCTTTGAAAGATGGTGGTGGACGAGTTCCGGCATTGGAAATCATGATTGCCAATGCTGCTGTGAAAAATCTTATCAGAGAAGAAAAGACCTATCAGATTCCTTCTGTGATTCAATCCGGAACAAAACAGGGAATGCAGACTCTCGACCAGTCATTATTCAATCATGTTATGAATGGATTACTCGACCGAATGATTGCGGAACAGGTTGCAGATAATCCTAAAATGTTCGCTACAGGTGTGGGATTTTAATGTTTGGAAATCTTGATTCTGAAAAAGGTTTTGGTCTCGTTCAAGCAATCGTTGTTTTAGGGATTGTCACAGTAAGTCTTACAGGTCTTTTCATTAGTTCTTTTTATGCTCGTAACAAGGCAAATGAAAACTATCATTATCGTGTTGCCTTACTTAAGGCTACGGCATTATTGGAAGAATTGAAATGGCATAATAGAATTAGTGTTGGAGAGCCTAATATTGATATTCCAAGTGGAAAGGAAGGCACCTTTGTATTGGATGAAAGAGATAACTTTCCATTGATTGCCAATTATTCAATTACAAAATCTCTGTCATATAGTACCACCATCATCAACTATGTTTACAAAAAAGTGATTATAACCGCAACCTGGAAAGAAGGACCACTTAATATCTACGGTAGTCCAACTAATAAGAAACAAACCTTAGTTCTCCGGGAAGATTATTATTTCAGGTCTGATATATGAAATGCTTGTCTAATCAGAAAGGTTACTCCTTAGCTGAATTAGTTGTTTCACTACCTCTTTCTTTACTGGTTTTTGTTATTCTAATTATTGGGGTCTTAAATTTTTTAAAAACTTATGAAGAAACCAAACTTTTTACTCAACTTCAAGATGAGCTGTTTATGGCTATAGAGATAATGAGACATGGATATGCAACATCCTCTGTAACCGAAGGCGAAGGATTAATCGGTCTTATTTCAGCAAAACAAGTAACTCTAGATCTTACTCAAAGTGCTGTATTAATAAGATCAGTTCAAGATACTCCGGCATTACCGTATTATAGTAAGTTTTATATTGATCAACAAGGATATTTAAGAGTATCTGGAAATTATGGCACAAAATCGTATAATAATGTTCTTATTTTTCCTACAGGTGATAAGAAAATAAATGGTAAACCACGATTCAAAATATTGAATCCTGTTATGACTTTTTATCCTATAAAATCGTATGAAGGAAGAGTGTCATTATTAGGGATAAATATGGAAGCACAGGTTCGTTTCAGGGAAAAAAGAACTGAACAATCTACTGCAGATGATATTCGAATGAATACAAAAAAAATTAAATTCGAAACATCTGTTTTTATCAATTAAAGCCAACATTATTTATGGAGGTTGTTATGAAAAAGATTTTTAAAAACGAAAAGGGGGCAGTACTTCTATTCGTGGTTGCAGTTATTTCAATAATTATTTCTTTTGTTTCAACACTTTCTTTATTAAGTATGGTTAGAACCGACCATTTACAAACTCAATATCATAATGATATGATACAGGAAGAATTGTTTTTAAGATCCGAGTCTGTTAGAACCGAGCGAATAACTCAAGAAATTAGCGGGAATTTTCAAGAGAACCATACTCTTGAAATATTTACACCTGATCGAGCTACTACTTATAAAATTTCAAATATTTACGAAAGAACATTGACAAATGTTGAAACTATAGTGAAATCATTAATTACAGCTAAAAGAGCCAGAAGTTTTATTTTTGCTGAAAATCTCCCAATCAAAAGATATACCGTACAGGTTCTTTCCAGAAAACCACTTTCAAAATTTCAGTATATTACCGAACATGAAAAGTCAGAAAATTCTCATTATGGAGATGATATTGTAAAATTCTGGGGACCCGACGTATTAAACGGACCGGTTCATTCCAATGATGACATCTGGATTCAAAATGGTGGTGGAGGACCCAATGGTGGTTGGCCCACTTTTTATGATTTGGTTACTACAAGCGAGCATATTCTACATTGGCCTAATGGAGGATCAGTTAATACATTGCCAACAGAACTAATCTTTAGAGGTTTACCTGACCCGGGTTATATTGAAGAAGTTCCGGAAGAAATATTTACACCAAGCGCTATAGATATTCAAACGTATGGTATTAGACCTTTTGTATATAGAGAGAATAGAGCTGTTTATGTTAAAATTTCCGGTGCTGGTTTTTCATCATATTATAGAGATTTGGATATTGAAACTGAAGAGTTTAAAGTTTACAGTTGGTATCCTGCAGATGATGAACAGGCAAATGCAGTAATTGCAGCAGGAGGAAACTGGTTTGAAGATGCAGATGAAATCTGGACTAATAATATCAATGTAATTGATACGACATGGACTCCAGGACCATCTGGTACTGTTAATAATCAATCCGTGTATGTAGAGAATGAGTTATGGATAGAAGGTGATGTCGGTGGAATGCAAACCTGGTGTTCTGCTGAAAATGTATATATTGTAGGTGACATTACCTATATTGGAACAACACCGGGTAATCCACCGGCATATGAGGTTGATGGTCAATGTGTTGAGTATAATACTAGAGATATTTTCGGTTTAGTTTCAGAGGAAAAGATATTTATTCGCTATAAACATTATGACCCCTGGTTAGAAGAAATAAGAGACGACAACTGTAATGATATATACCTTTATGGAGCTTATGCTGCTATTGGTGAAGGAGATCCTCTTATTCACGGAAATAACGCTTGCCATTATGACGGAATATTTACATTTGAGTATCAACATCCTCATGGTTCCACTCCGAATTTTGAAGCCCCCAGTCCATATATTTCAGCTGAATATACTATAACTCTGTTTGATGCAGGTGGAGATGGCTGGGATGATTCATCATTAGATGTAATCGTGGAAGGAGAAACAGTTTTGAATGATATCACGTGTTATGGAAGTGAAAACACTTATACATTTACTGTTGAGAATGGAGATATTATTGAAACTCAATATACTCCAAGTGGATATGCAAATGAGAATGAACACACTTATGAAATTTATAACCAAAACGGTATTTTGGTTGTTTCTGATGGACCTTTTCCAGGACCAGGTATTACGTATCAAGTATTTCTTCCTCCAGGGCAGGACACACTCTATACATATATAGATTATCATAAATTTATATATCCTCCCAGTCCTTATATTCCTCCAGATATAATGGGATTTGAATTGCACGGTGGTGACCCGGGACCATGTCTTTATGGAATGTGTGGTTATCCAACCGAAGGGTTTTTCCCTCCTCTTGCTGATCCTAATGGATATGTTGTTTCCTATCCCAATAATGGTCCTGGCTATACATATCCTTATGGAACAGATTATCCACATTATAATCCTATCTGGCCCGAATCTGCTGAAACAATAGTAACAGAAAGGGGAGCTATTCGTAATTATGGTGCTATTGCCCAGAGAAGACGGGGATTTGTTCATCGCTCAGGAGGTGACCCCTTGAATCATCCTACAGATAATAGATGGGATTTGGGGAATTGGTATTTTGATGGTAAGCATCCTTCAACAGGTTATGCAAAGGACTACAACTATGACTGCAGGTTCTTAACCAAAGCTCCACCGGATTTCCCTCAACTGTATGAGGATTGGGGACAGGGGGCTTATAGCACATCTTTGCATAGAAGATCCTGGTTTTTTAAATCTCCTCCGATGAATTGAAAAAAGAAAGAAAGCGTATAAATCCTAATTAGTGTTCATCCGTAAAGTACTGTTTCGAGTTGTAAGGAGCTTGTGACGACGACTCGATGTAGCTAATATGCGTGTCAACTTATCCCAAGATTCCTGCGGAACTTAGGACAAGTTTCATTTAAGACTTGGCACATGTCGAAGATCATGTGCTAAGCCGACATGACAAAATAAAATCATAGTTTACGGATGGACTTTAATTAATATGAAAAAAATGTGAGGTATTATGGCGAAAAAGAAAAAAATAAAGTTCAAAGAATCGATTGGTCTGGATATTGGCTCTCATAGTATAAAGCTGGTTCATCTCAAGAAATTACATGAAGGATTCAAGCTTTTAAATTATGAGATAAGATCCACAGTTCCAGAAGGACACGAATATACTCCTTCAGACCTGTCTCCGGATCGATTTGCTCCCGTATTATCCGGGATGCTGAGAGCTTTGAAAATCAATCCTAAAAAGATAAAACATATTGTCTCTTCTGTAGGTGGCGATAATACCAGTTTGAAACAGATAAAGACGATTTTTCTCCCGGAAGATGAGCTTGAATCCGCCTTATTCTTTGAAGCAAAAAAACATCTTCCCATCAGTGGTTCTGAAATGCTTCTGGATTACCAGGTTTTAAGCGTGGAAGAAAAAACAAACAATATGAACATCTTGATGGCAGCTACCACAAAAGCTCTTCTCAATGAGCATTCGGAAATTCTAACCGGTGCCGGAGTTACTCCGGGCATAGTCGATGTGGAATCTCTTGCCGTAGCAAATAGTTTTGCTCTCAATTCTTTTGTTGAAGAGGGTGTGTTCATCATTCTTAATATTGGTGCTCTTAAAACAAATATGGTGATCTACGGACCAAAAACCAAATTTTTTGCCCGGGATATTTCCTGGGGAGGTTATCATTTTACAAAAGATATAATGAAGCAAAGAAAACTTTCGTTTGAGCAAGCAGAAAAATTCAAATTTGAGCATGGTCTGAAAAAAGAAGAAGCAACAGAAAGCACCAAAAAAATAATGTCCTTGAATATCACTGAGAAAACCACAGAAGAACAAATAGCAATTGAAGTGAAACGCTCATTACGTTTTTATGTGAAAGAAGCAGGAACCAGTGATTTCAGGAAAATCCTGCTGGTGGGCGGAAGTGCAAAAATTGAAGGACTTCCAGAATACTTTTCCAAACAACTGAACATCGAATCTGAGGTTTACAATCCATTTGTAGACCTGGAAATGCCTGAAAAATTTAAAGATAGAAAAGACCCTCAGCTTGCCCTTGCTTTGGGACTTGCAATGAGACCGGAGTAGAGGTAGATATGAAATTACTATATTTTAAAATCAATTTAAATAAATATGGAGAGTTAAGGCGTCAGATCGAAGCTGAAAAAAGAACATTCACAGCAACTGCACTTTCGTTTATTATTATTGCAGCTATTCTTTGTGGTTTTGTAATATTTCTCAATACAGATCTGCAAGCAAAAATCGATAACCGCAGAGCTTTACTTTCCGATATAAAAAAGGAAATAGAATCGTACCAGGTAAGTGGTGAATATCTCTCTTCCAATGATCTGAAAAGAATGGCTAAAATCAGTACAGAGCGTATTTTCTGGGCAAAGAAGTTAGTAGCTTTATCGGAACAGACAACCGATAAAATTGCCATAACTCATTTCACTTTCAAAGGAAATACATTACGTTTATTCGGTATTACACAAATGGATAAGAAGCAAAAAGAGTTCGACCTGATTATCGAAGATTTTATTGCCAAACTTAAAAGCAATGAACAGATCAGTTCTGATTTTCCTGAAATCACATTTATGAAATCGCGACGCGACTTTGAGAAAGATGTAGAAATTTTACGTTTTCAGATAGATTGCGAAGCAATTAAGTTTGAAAAAGAAGGAGAAGGAAAATGATAAAACGCAAATACTTATATCTGCTTCTGCTCATTGCAGTTACTACTGTTGCTTTTTTCTATTTCAGTAATGAGACAATCTCTGCAAAGACGCGAAAGATCAAAGCTTATGATAGAAGAATCAAACAGGAACAGGAAAAACTGAATAGTGCCAAAGTATTGAATGAACAATTGCAGCTTGTTTCAAAAGTAATTATGAATAGCATGACTTCTAAAAAGGATTTTTCTTCTGATGAGGTAAATAGTTTCATCAAAATATTAGCTGATCTGGCAGATAAATATCAGATCGCTGTTCATTCATTATTCCCCAAAGTAGTTTCATCATTGAGCCGGCACTACCTGGAACAGCTTTATACAATGGAACTCAATTGTACTTTTATCCAGATGGGACAGTTCCTGGGAGATTTAGAGAGTTTTGATCATATTATCAAAGTCAAGACTCTGGATGTGCGTCCGGTAGATACGGATTTGAAAGAAACCGCAACCGGAGAAATTCCTGCAACCAGGTATAGAGTTACAATAGAACTTTCGGTTTATAAGATAGTGAAGGAGGTATAGATGGACCAGAAATATTTGAAAGACTTTGTAATTGCTATGGTCGTTATTCTTCTTATTGCCTTTGCCATAAAAGATTATTATCTTTTTCAGAAGGTAGAAAAAGTACCTTTTGAATCCGAATATAAAAAACTTGCTTTGGGTGATCAGCTACTTGATCAGATTCAAGATATCGAGAATTCAATCAGTGATCGTAAAAGTTTTGTGTTCAAAGTAGATAAAGACCCTCTCGAGCAAAACTTGATTGTACGCACCAAAAAGGATTTGGAAGAAGAATGGCGGGAAAAGGTTGAAAGTATGGTTCGTCTCCAATCTACCATTATTCCGGCAAATGGAACAGAAATGGCTGCAGTATCCTATGAAGGTAAAACAAAAATCTATAAAATCGGTGATGATTTTATCTACGGAAAAGTTGTGGATATTTTGGAAGGTGAATTGATCTATGCTTTTGATGGTAAAAGAAGAAGTTTAACCCTTGAAAGAATTCCTCCCAAACCCGCTGAAATTCAAAAAACAAAATCGAAAAAAGAAAGAGAATATAATTGGTAATAAAAAAATAAGGAGAATAAATGAAATCTATCAAATCAAATTTCGGGCTTTTAAAATTGATTTTTTTGTTTGTATTCATTTTGGCAGCAGCAAATCTTTTTTCACAGGAAAAAGATGATCTTTTATATCGAAAGATCAGTATCGATGCAGAAGATGCCTCAGTTTCGCACATCATCTCCACAATGGCAAAATTGAGTGACTGCAATATTGTTCTGGCTATCGATACTACTGGAGAGAAAGGAGAAGCTGAAGAAAGAAGAGTAACTATTCATTTGAAGGATGTACCCATTGAACAGGCTTTGGCTTTAGTAGTAAAATCAATCGGTCTTTCCTATCGTTTAATCGGAGACAAGACGTTTCTTGTCGGTGAAAAAGCACGTATTGATGAGGAAATAGGAGAACGCTCTTACATTCTCCATCTCAATTATGTAGATGTGAAGAAAGTGGTAGCCGCATTAGAGATCATGCCTGGTTTGGCTGTGGCTATCGAAGGGCAGAATGCTATATTTTTAAGGGCTAATCCGGAGACCTATGCTGAGATCAGCAAAAGAATTCAGGAAATCGATGTTCCTCAAAAGCAGATTGAGATTAGGGTAAGACTCATAGAAATCTCAACCAGAGAAGCAGAAAAATTGGGTATCGATTGGTCACGCTTGAATCAACTCACAACCATTCTGGCGGAGGACCCGGTGAATGCAGGCGGAGTTGGGTTACCTTATGGTTTTACTGATGAAACCGGTGCATTACCTTTTGGTAGTGCTGAAAATTTCCAGGAATTACCGGAAGACCAGTATTTCCAGAAAATGACAGATTGGAATGATGTCTTCAATTTCAGTCGCCAATTAACTGCATTTGATATCACCCTGGATATGTTATTACAAAATAATGCAGCTCAATTGTTAACAGATACGAGAATTACAGCTCTGAATGGTGAGGAAGCAGAGATTCATATTGGTGAAGTTGTTCCTTTTGTTGTTACTGATAAAGAATATCAGATTCAAGTGGAACGTGAAGAAGTTGGTATCATTCTCAAAGTTTTACCTACAGTAAATAAGGATGGTCATATTACTGTCAGAATCGAACCTGAAGTAAGTTCAGTGATGGAGCTGGTTGGCGGATACATACCTCGTACAAAGGTTCGTAAAATTCTTACAACTGTAACAGTTCCGGATGGTCAGCGAATAGTTGTGGGAGGATTGTTGCATTCCAGCATAATTACAACTATGAACAAAGTTCCGCTTTTAAGTAGTATCCCTTTTATAGGTAAACTTTTCCAACACAAAGAAGAGATCGTCAACAATACAGACCTGATCATTGAGATTACACCACGTGTTGTTGATTTTACAAAAGAAAGAGTAAATTATAAGCTTGACAAACGTTTGGAAAGAAAATTAATTCAAGAAGAAGAATAGGAGGAAATTATGAAAACAAAAAAACTTGTACTTATTATTACCTCTGTAATGGTTTTTACCCTTCTGGTTATTATGGCTTGTGATAAAAGGGTATTGGAAGTTCAGGATTATTCTATCCAGAATATTTATGCAAATCCGGATACTATTTATGCTGATTATAATCCGCAAACGTATTCTGAAATTAATGTTACAGTCGTTGATAAAAATGACGTTCCCTTAGTTGGGCAAACTGTTACCTTTAAAATATTAGGGCAAAATATTGGCAATATTACAGCTTCCAGTAATACTGGTAATGATGGAGTGGCAGTAGCTCAGTTCAATGATATCGGATTGGTAGGAGTGGCAACCGTAGAAGCTTCGATTGCTGGCTCCAAGGCAACTGTGAACATCAGCATTATGAACCCTCCACCACCAGAGAAATATTACATTGCTCAACTGCTTGCAGCTCCGGATTCTATCTATGCAGATAATAATGATGCTACCTATTCCGAGATTAGAGCATTTCTTATCGATGAAAACGGATTCCCGGCTGTGGGTGATTCTGTATTCTTTCAGACAAATCCGAATTTAGGTTATGTAACAGCTTTTGCAACTGCAGACCAGTATGGCATTGCCACAGCTCAATTCCGAGATATTGGCATAATCGGTGATGCTGTTGTTCAAGCATATATTCCGGATTCCACTACTACAGTTATTGTGAGAATCCTGGAACCTCCAACCTATCATATTGAAAGAATTACTGCAGAGCCAGATACAATTTATGCTGATAATAACATTACGTTTTCCGAAATCGAAGTGCTCGTGAAAGATGAGCAGGGTTTTGCTGTAACCGGAGAGATGGTATCTTTCAGAACTGATATCGGAAATATTTTAGCTCAGATTTATACAGACAGCAGCGGAGTTGCAGTAACTACTTTCTGGGATAATGGAGAAGTCGGTGTAGCAACCATCGAAGCATTTGTAGGAGATACATTCGCAGAGGTTACGGTTTGGATAGAGGAAATACCGGAGATTGATCCGGATGAGTTTTACTTAGATATAAATTCCAATGATATTAATATCGATGAAGTTATCCTGGTGAGAGCTCATGCAAAAAATACTCTGGGTGAATTTGTACCAGATGGCACTATCATAGTTTTTCAGACCACAAAAGGATTCTTCCAGACTTTCGATGCTATTCCTTTGGGAACTGTGGTTCAAGCCACAACTACAAGTGGTGTCGCTCAAACCTATTTCAATGCCGGCACTCAAGCTGGTATTTCCTTCTTAGATGCTTTGATATCAGACCTTATAGTAACCGATAGTATTACAATTCATCCAGGTTCTCCAATAAATATGTTTCTTACAGCATTAGATGAAAATGGTATTGAACTCGTTCATCCATACACCATTCCTGTAAATAGTAATGAAGTATGTACAATTCAAGCTAAAGTTCAGGATAAATACGGTAATCTTGTTGAAAGTGGATTACATAGTGTTAATTTTGAAACAACCCTCGGCACAATCCAACCTGCAATGAGCCCTATAGATTCCGGTTATGCCTATTCTGAGTTCTCACCCGGAATAACTTCAGGAATTGCAGAAATATCTGCAGTGTCCGATTCTGCCAGTGCGAATGCCTATATTACAGTCACTTCAGACGATGTATATTCCATAGAGTTTGCCTATTCCGATCAGATTGATATCCATATTGCGGGAACAGGCGGTCAGGAATCTTTTGAACTTATTGTGTATTTATTGGATATGAATGGAAATCTGGTAAATACTGCTGATACCGTTTATTTTAAATTTATAAATGCTCCTAATGGCACAAATTTAAATAACCTAATTTTTTGGCCCACTACAGATTCCATTAGTACGATTGCCAGTAACGGACAGGCAGTTGCTGTCATAAATAGTGGGGATACACCGGGAACAGTATGTATAAAAGCTTATACATATAATTTGGAAGGAGCTGAAATACAAGCAACTAAATCCAATATAGTTGTTCATGCAGGTCCCGCAAACTCTATTGACATCACTATAGGAGAGCATAGTACAGGTGTTGATATGGGCGGTGGAGTATGGCAGATTCAATGTGCAGCTTTTATAAGTGACTATTGGGGCAATCCGGTGGATCACGGAACTGCAGTCTGGTTCTCTTTGGAAGACAGTATTTCCTGGGCTTCGATTAATGCAGCTGCATATGTGGGAAATGTAAATGCAAGCGGTGATTCCCTACAGGGTGTTGCTTATACTTTTTTAGATTTTGAAGGAACCCATACAAATGATACCCTGTTGGTTAAAGTTGAATGTTCAGGAATTGAACCAGGTCAGACTTATAACGATTCCAGTTATGTCATAATGCCTATTCAATATCCGGTAATAGATATGATACCAATTCCAGGGCATGTAGATTGGGCTGAGAATATTGATCCTGAATGGCATTATAAACCTAATGATCCTGAATGTACTATATCTCCAAAAGTATATGTGATTGTTAGAGATGGCCAAAACAATTTAATCAATAATCAAATAGTTGCTTTTTATTCTACTTTGGGTACTCCTGTTCTGGAATCACAATTCAATATGCAACCTTATAATCCTAGTTTCACGCCAGATGATTTTGATATTACAGGTCCGGACAATGATGGTGAAAATGATGGGGAAATCATTCAATATTACAGATTCTACAGATATGAATGTCCAGAACCTTCTGGAGGTCCTAGTTCAATTACAGCAACCATTACAGCTCATATTTTTGGAACTCAAATTATGAATACTTGTAATGTTATTCTTACTAGATATCCATATTAGGAGCTTTAATGACTTACAACCCTCGATTTGCCCGCATTGGTGAGATTTTTATTCATGAAGAATTTGTAACTGAAGATCAGGTTAGAGAAGCACTTGTTAAACAAAATAATTTCGGGCTTAAGATTGGAGAGACTCTGATAAAACTGGGTTATCTTTCCGAAGATAATCTTTTAAAGGCGTTACATCTTCAGCTCGAATATGATATTGTGAAAGAAGAAATAATCCTGGATCTCGATTCTGAAGTGGTGAAATTAATTCCGGAACCATTTGCAGTTCAAAACCGGGTTATAGCAATAAAAGAGACAGGCGATACTATTGTTGTTGCTATGACAGATCCGGAGAATATAGTTATTCACGATAATCTTAAGAAAATCCTCCACAAGAAAATAAATCCGGTCCTTATTGGTGAAAGCACTTTGACGGATACTCTGGAAAGATATTACAAAAGCATTCGCACCACTTCACAAGTAGAGGATGCAGTTGATGGATTTGAATTTGTGGCTGTCGATGAAGATGAGAATGAAATCACGATAGATACTGAAGGTGATAAAGATGCACCTGTGGTCAGGCTTTTGAATATTATCATCACAGAAGCAATAAAATCTTATTCCACCGATATTCATATTGAGCCCCTAACCAAGCAAACATGCATTCGCTACCGTATCGATGGAGCTTTGCGAGAAGTAATGTCTTCTCCCATTGGTTTGCATTCCGGCATTGTTTCGCTGGTAAAAGTGATGTCAAAACTGAATATTGCAGAAAGACGGTTACCCCAGGATGGTCACATCTCTCTGAAAACAGCAATGAAAAGTGTGGATGTTCGTGTTTCGATTATTCCCACTGTTACTGGTGAGAAAGTTGTGATGCGTCTTTTGGATAAAGGCGAATTCGGGTTCAACCTTACGACTCTCGGTTTCACGCATGAGAATTTGGATCTTTTCAAAAAATGGATTCATCGTCCTTACGGGATTACAATCGTTTCCGGTCCAACCGGATGCGGAAAATCAACCACTCTGCATGCGGCTTTGAAAACTATAAAAGATGTTGAAACAAATATTGTAACTGTGGAAGATCCGGTTGAATACCGTTTGGATGGTGTTTCTCAGATAGAAACAAATGCCAAGATCGGTCTTACTTTTTCCAGTGCTCTGCGTCATGTTCTGCGTCAGGATCCGGATATAGTTCTGATAGGTGAGATTCGTGATGCGGAAACTGCAGATATTGCAGTGAAATTCTCTTTAACGGGTCACCTGGTATTCACAACTCTGCATGCAAATGATGCACCTTCCACTATTACGCGTCTATTGGATATTGGGATTCCTGCCTATCTGGTAGCTTCATCTTTGAATCTGGTTATGGCTCAGCGTCTGGTGCGAAAAATTTGTCCACATTGCCAAACAGATTTTGAACCTTCTGAACAGAATCTTCATGATGCAGGAATTACAGAAGAAGAAGCAGAAAACATCAATTTCAAATACGGGAAAGGTTGTGTGCATTGTGATAATACCGGTTATTCAGGGCGAACAGGAATTTTTGAAATGTTAGAGATTACCAGTGGTATTCGTCAATTGATTTTTGAGGGAAAGAATCAGGATGTTATTCGTGAAGCAGCTATGAAAAACAGTATGCGTTCTCTTCATCATGCAGCTCTGCAAAAAATGAAAGAAGGAACTACATCCATCAAAGAAGTAATAAAATTAACTATAATAGACTAAATCGGTTTAAAAAGATTAGCTAAAATCTAAAGGATAATAAATGGCAGTTTTTCGATATATCATCAAAGATGCAAAAGGAGCCAGGTTAGAAGGAACTCTCAAAGCTATGACAATGGATGAAGCCATTGAAAAGTTGATTAAAGAGGGAAGCACAATCATCTCTGTAAAATCCGCTGAAGAAGGAGCCTTTAAGGGTAAACTATCTCTTTTTGATAAATTGTTACTTACATTCTATAAAATCAAGACAGGTGTCGGTTTAAAAACTATAGTCTTTTTTACACGTCAGTTAGCAACCATGTTTTCTGCCGGTTTAACCCTTGAGAAGTCGATTACAAATCTTGAAAAAGAAGAAAAGAATAAAAAATTCAGAAAAGTATTATTAAAACTTTCTGATGATATCAGGAAAGGGTTCAGTATGTCTGAGGCAATGGAACAGCATCCGGGCGTGTTCAATCCTCTTTATATCTCTCTGGTAAAAGCCGGAGAGGTTTCCGGTACGTTGCACACAGTTCTCGATGAACTCTCTGAATATTTAGAAAAAATCGCAGATACACGCAGAAAAGTGATGTCTGCTTTATCTTATCCGATTTTCATTATTTGTTTCCTGGTTATTGTGGTTTGGGGGCTTTTCTATTACATTATTCCCATGTTTGCATCGGTGTATGCAAATTTTAATGCAGATTTGCCGGGACCAACACTCGTAGCAATAGCCATAAGTGATTTTGTCAGACATAATGTACTTTATACATTTCTGATAATTATTGCTGTAGCAGCTTCAATATTTCTCTTTTATTTATCAGATAAAGGTCGTTATTTCATGGATAGTATCAATCTGAAAATTCCGGTTATCGGCAGTTTATTGTATAATTCTATCATGAACAAGTTTTCCAGGACTTTCAGTATTTTGATGTATTCCGGTGTTCCGATTATGGAATCGATGGAACTGGTAGAAAACGTAGTGCAAAATGCAAAGATTGAAGGAGCTGTCCGCAGAGCCCGGGTTATGGTTAAAGAGGGTTATAGCGTGGCAGGTGCATTTAAAAAAACCGGAGTGTTTCCACCTACATTGCTGCAATTGATATCTACAGGTGAAGAAACCGGAGATATGGATTCGCTTTTGGGAAAAGCTGCAGATTTTTACGGTAAATTAGTAGATTCAGTAATAGACCGGTTAAGCTCTCTCATTGAACCTTTGCTGATAATTTTATTGGCTGGAGTGGTGGGTACAATAATTATAATTACTTATCTTCCGGTCTTCAATCTTGGTATGGCAATTAGTTCCGGGACGAGATAACAATCGTTTTTATGCTCGAGCTGTTGATTTTATTAAAGTTCTCAGCTCGAGTTTTTTTATGTAATCATGTTTGATATTACAGGACAAATAATTATCTATTTTTTCCTATTTATGGTGGGAGCATGTCTCGGTAGTTTTTTCAATGTTTGCATTGCCCGCCTGCCCAAAAAAGAATCAATTATTTTTCCATCATCTCATTGCCCCAAATGTAATACGAAAATAAAACCGCTAAACAATATTCCTATAATCAGTTATATTCTTTTAAAAGGAAAATGCAGAAATTGTTCAGCCAGGATTCACTGGCATTATTTTGTGGTAGAATTGCTTTTCCCGATAATACTCATTCTTTTGTTCAATCGATTTGGAAACGAATTCTCGCTTGTTTATTTCAAATATGTAATTCTCTTTTCGTTTGGTATAATTATTTTTTTTACGGATTTGATTTCCGGCATTATTCCGGATGTTCTTTCCATTCCTCTTATTATTATGGGAATTTTATTTTCTTTGTTTCCTTCTTCAGATTTGCCTATTTGGAGTTCTCTGATTGGGGCGGGTTTCGGATTCATTTTTTTTCTTTCGATTTCATATCTGTTTTATCTGGTAAAAAAACGAGAAGGTTTAGGTGGTGGTGATGTGAAATTTATTGCAGGAATTGGAAGTTTCATTGGTTTTACCGGTGTTCTATTTACTGTACTAGTTTCCTCTTTTGCTGCCATAATTTTTATGTTATTAATCTTAAAATATGATCCCAAAAAAGAATTTTCATTTGGACCGTTTATGGTTTTTGGTTTTTCAGTTTATATTATTTTTGGAGAAATGCTCACCCATTCATACCTGATGCTGTTTGGTTTGAATTTTTAAAACAGATTGGCAACTTTCACCTTGTTCCCAAATTCTATTTGGGAACACACTTGAATACGAAACTCTGTTTCGTTAATTATCAAAACAGAGTTCTTTAGTCCGTAATGGTCAGGAAATAGGAATCAACCATAGCGGAGGTTTAACAAGATGAATTCCTCTGTATGTAACCATTCGCAAGGTTTGGTTTCATATGACTGAATTAGTAATAAGAAATGTGAAATAGAGGGTTTTTACCTCACCTCAATCCTCTCCTAAGAGAAGAGGAAGATAATATCCCCCTTCTCTTTTCAGGAGAAGGGGTTAGGGGATGAGTTGAACAACTATGTGTCTTTGTGGTTAAAAGAATTCTGTATAATTCAATTTCTAACTCACCCTCTGTCCCTCTCTTCAAAAAGAGGGATGACTTCATTTTGCCCTTCTCTTTGCAAGAGAAGGAGTTAGATAATAAATTGAACAACTTTGTGCCTTTGTGTCTTAGTGGTAAAAAAAAAGGAGAAACAATGTTTAAAAAGTTATTTTTATTTTTGGTTTTTATGATTTTAATAATGCTTAATGCGTATTCAGAAATTATTATTGATGAGGATTTCAGCGGAACTTTTCCACCCACAGGATGGGCTACAACTTCCAGTTCCGGACAGATAAACTGGCAGCAGGGAAATGGCAGTAATGCTGGAGGAACTGCCCCTGAAGCCGAATTTGATTGGTCCCCATCCACAGTGGCTCTTCAGAGATTGATCAGTTTACCTGTAAATACTGTTGGTGCCGCTTCCTTAGATCTGGAATTTGTTCATACTAATAATGATTTTAGTGGTGGTTATTCTATTTGGCTTGAAACCACAAGCGATGGCAATAATTGGAATATTGTAACTACTTTTCCAGCCTCCAGTTTTAATGCTGTTCAGGAGCAGATCACAATCATGAATCCAGATGTGGGTTCTCCCACATTCCAATTAGCTTGGGTTTTTGATGGAGACACGTGGAATATTAATTACTGGTATGTTGATGATGTGCTTCTTTCTGGAACATTGATTGTTTATGATAACGATCTGGCTGCAATCGGAATTTCCGGTCCGAATACTGTATATGCCGGCAGTTCTGAAGTCTATGAAGTAACTGTGAAGAACGTAGGAAATTTTGATCAGGACATATATACAGTAAAATTGATGCGGGAAGGAAATATCGAACTGGCTTCGCTCGATATAACAGATAATCTGCCTGCTGGAGAGCAAGTAATTTATAATATGGTTTGGAATATTCCAGAAGATGAACCGCAAGCTTTAACTTATGTTTTTGGGAAAGTTATTTTGGCTGGCGATGAAAATCCTGCAAATGACGTAACTCCCAATCATCAGGTTCAAATCTATCCTCCCGGTCTCACAGTGATCAATGTGGGAAATGGGACAGAGCTTAATAATCGTTTACCTGTTTGTTTCTTTTATAAGAATAGTCTAACCGAATCTCTCTATTTTCCAGATGAAATTAATTCGATTGGATTGATAACCGCAGTGAAATATTACAATAATTTCACAACACATCTTCCCAACAAGCCGACTCGCATCTGGATGGGGGAGACCACTTTACCGGATCTCAGTGCTGGCTGGATTCCTTCCACAAACCTGACTCCTGTTTTTGACGGCAATGTAACGTATCCTTCCGGAGCAAATGAAATTCTGATAGAATTGACCACTCCATATTTTTATACAGGCGATAATTTGGTTGTGATGGTAAATAGACCCTGGGAAGAAACAACTTATAGTTCTACTGATGAATTCTATGTGACGGAAACGCTGAACCATCCTGATAGAACAAGATATGAAAGAGATAATGTTGTTAACTTGAATCCGGCAAATCCAGGGCTTCCGGGTTATACTTTCGAGAAGTTTCCTAACACGACATTTTATATGATAGTAGGCGGCATGGGAAGCATCGAAGGTCATGTTTATGATGATCTTGGTTCTGCTTTGCAGAATGTGGAAGTTAAGATAGAAGATACGCAAACTACTACTTATACGAATGCTGATGGTTTTTATCAATTCAACAATGTGCTGGAAGGATTTCATGATGTCACAGCAACATATTATGGTTTTTCACCTCAAACCATCCAGGTGGAAGTTCTGGAAAACCAGACTACAGTTCAAGATTTCAATCTTATTCCTTTAGGAACGGTCGATGTTTATGGTTATGTGGCAGGCAGCGATTTTCCCACTATTGGTTTGGATAGTGCAGAAGTACTTTTAACAGGTTTTGAAAATTACCAGGTTTACACTAATAATAGCGGCTATTTTGAAATATCCGGAGTTTATACAAATATTACTTATGATATTTTAATAACCTATGAGGGTTATGACGATTATACGGATGAAGTTCAGGTGAGCAGTGTAAATCTCGATTTGGGAACAATTATCCTGAATGAAGTGACAATACCGCCCGGCAACGTTGTAGCTATTCAGAATGAAACCGGTACAGAAGTCGAACTTTTATGGAATTCTCCCGGATCAGGTGGTGGAGTATTCCGATATGATGATGATGATATTATAGGACATCTGGGTTTCAGTTCTACACCACCCAATGGTGTTTTTGGTGCAGCCCATATGCATCATGCCATAATTCAGGAAGTTACCTGGATGCTGAAATCCGATTATAACAGCCACACAACTGCCAAAATTTTCTTATTTGGTCTGGATGTTTATGGCATACCAGACCAAACAGATTTATTACATCAATCTTCTTTACTGCCAAATGTGGATGATGAATGGAATACATACGAACTTGCAGATCCCATCGAAGCTCCCAATGGATTTCTGGTTGGTGTCTGCACTCCGAATCTTTATACTTCCATCGGGTTAGATGATGGGATCGACGAACCCTGGGTTTTCCAGCCTGAAACACAGTTCAGCATCACCAATTGGACAGATGATGATGAAGAATGGGTTGATATCGGTAATTTCGGTTTTGAAAAAAATATGGCTATCAGGGCTTATGGAATCGATCTGGGTATTATTTCAAGGGATGCCAAGAAACAACTGAATCTTCCAAACAGAGTTTTCGAGAGTTATAATGTTTATCGTTTCTTACAAATAAATCAGAATAATCCGGAAGTATGGGATTTGATAGGATCTGCAATAATAGATACATTTTACACTGATACAAGCTGGGCTCAACTGCCAAACGGTGTTTATCAATTTGCAGTCACGTCGGTTCACACGAATGGAATTGAATCGATTCCGGCATTTTCGATTCCTGTGGAGAAAACACAAGCAAGCAATAATCCTGATTTGGTAGAGGTATCTCAAACAAAATTATTGGGAAATTATCCCAATCCTTTCAATCCTGAAACAATAATTTCTTTTTCATTAACCGCAAAGGACGCTAAGAGCGCAAAGATTGAGATTTATAATCTCAAAGGACAGAAAGTTAAAACTTTGGAATGTGACGAGTCTCTCGTCACAAAAGCCGACGGAGTCGGCTACTCCATAACTTGGAACGGTCGAGACGAAAATAACCAACCTGTCTCATCAGGCATTTATTTCTATAAATTGAAAGCAGGTAAATTCGAAGAAACCAGGAAAATGCTCCTCCTGAAATAATTTAATATTTAATATTGCCTGCCCCGTAGCGACGAAGGAGTGTATCGGGGAAGATTGATGAAAAAAGAATGAAGAAATAGACCTTGCGAATGGTTTCTGGAGTTGTCAACATTCATTTAACCTTCGCAATGGTTTATACGAAGAAAGGTCTCTCACTGTTCGGAAGGTTTGAAAGAAATTATGGAAGAGACTGACTTGTAGCGAGTTTACGAGTGCGAGTCGAGAACATTCAAGATAACATTCAAAACCCGAGTCGGGTTGAGCACAACTCGACTCGGGTTTTTACGGTTGAAGGACAGGTTTGAGACGATCGTTCCGGTCGTTGCTCTTGTATCCAAGCCCAGCTTGGATACAAATAATCAACGTGATGAGAAGGTTTCCAAGCTGGGGCTTGGAAACCAGAATTCTGACAATGAGACTTGTCCTAAGTTCCAGAGGAATCTTGGGATAAGTCGGCATAATGACGAGGATGTGATCAACTTAACACAAGATCTTGCAGACTTGTGTCAAGTCTCCGTTTAACCCCAATAATGCAGTAGAATTTTAAATTAACAAGAATGGTAGGACAATTACTTACTAATCTTTCCGACACTTAAGTCCTTATAAAATAAGAGAAGATTTATCTCAAAATGCATAGAAGCCTTTTATTTGAATGAAGTTAGGTAGATTTTCTTAATTCTGTATTATCTGCTTCAGTAATTTTATCTATCCATACTTCTCGCTCGAAGAAAGCCCGAAGTAATTTATTGATATTTTTCCTTAGGTCAAATAAATTGGTGTAACCAAGCTCAATCGCATAATCTACAAAATCTTTTGTGTAACGCATAAACATAATTTCAACAAATGCGTTCAACCACATATCAAATAACTCCTGATAGAATTCCAATACAATTTGTCCCATTGGTTTATTGTTGTTCTGCTCTTTTCGATAACAAAACATGGTATAAAATATATAGCGTATAGTCAGGTCAGCGATCATTGCCGCATAATTGGATGATTTACTCTGATCATATCCGAAATATTGACGAATCTCCTTGAAGATGCACTCGATACTCCATCTTCTCAGGTATATTTTCAATACTTCCATCTCAGAGAGGTTGGTGTCAGTCGAAATTATCGC
>JAUWNO010000110.1 GCA_030612605.1 Armatimonadota bacterium | reverse complement strand
TGATTAAAACTGATAAACTTAAAAAGTGATTATATTCATAAATCTGTTTACATCAGTGAAATCTGTTTGCATCAATGAGAAAAAAATCATTGATTAAGACTGATGAATTTGATTAAAACTGATAAACTTAAAAAGTGATTATATTCATAAATCTGTTTACATCAGTGAAATCAATTTACATCAATGAAATCTGTTTACCTCAATGAAATCTGTTTACATCAGTGAAATCAATTTACATCAATGAAATCTGTTTACCTCAATGAAATCTGTTTACATCAATGAAATCTGTTTACATCAATGAAATCTGTTTACCTCAATGAGAAAAAAATCATTGATTAAGACTGATGAATTTGATTAAAACTGATAAACTAAAAAAATGATTATATTCATAAATCTGTTTACATCAGTGAAATCAATTTACATCAATGAATTAGCAAGAGGAGAATTTTCGCAAGTTGTTGATTTCTGTAACAAAAGATATTCGAGTAATTCTCATAAAATTTGCAGATAGACTGCATAATATGCGAACCATCGAGCATTTGGAAAAATCTAAAATAAAGCGTATTGCTGAGGAAACCCTGGATATTTATGTGCCTTTGGTAAACAGGTTTGGTATTGCCAAGATAAAATGGGAGCTTGAAGATCTGTATTATAAATGAAATTTTAAAATAGAAAATAAATTAATATTTAAAGGGGGTCAATTAATATGAATATGGCAAATTTATTTGTTGAAATTTTTATCTCTGGTTTTCAAACAATGATTTGGTTAATATTGTTAGTTTTAACAATATTTGGGACTAGTTTTTTAAAATTAGGTACATTGCAAAAGATTCCATCAATTAGTATTTTAGTAATTGCTCTTTCGTACACATTTGGTGTTTTATTTGATCGAGTTTGGGATGCATCATTAAAAAAAGAAGATAGAAAAATACGAGGGAAATATTTCAAAAATAATGATGTATTTCACAAAAAAAGATGTATTCTTTTTTCTAAAAGTAAAACAAATGCTGAATATTTAGATTATCTTCGAAGTAGAATTAGAATAGCAAGAGCATCGCTTTTTAATTTTTTTTTGATATTTTTTATTTCTTTAATATTTGTATTTACTCATTTTTCTAATATGAAATATTATTACATTTATATTATTTTTATAGGTTTTTGTGGAATTTCTTTTATAAGTCTTGCTTATTATGCTTGGAAAAAAATTTCAAATACTTATTATATTCAAATACAACATTTTTTTAATAATATAGATGAAAATATCACTTAATTCTTAAAATTGTAAATTAATACATATGCTGTTCACATAGATGTTGGATTACGTTGTATTGGTGCAAAAGTAAATGGCAGGATGGTTCCGATTAGAACAATTTTACAAAGTGGGGATATGGTTGAGATTATTACTTCACCACGTGGAAATCCCAGTAAAGACTGGCTGAAATTTTTTAAAACTTCTAAAGCACGCCAGAAAGTTCGCAATTATTTCCACCAGAAAGAACTGGAAGATGCTATCTATCTGGGAAAAGAAATATTTGAAAAGAAATGCAGGAAATTCCATTATAAATTCAAAGATAAAAAAGAGTATTCTGAAATTTTCAGAAGATTCAAAATTAATAATATCAAATCTTTGTTCGCCTTGTTGGGAAAAGGTGAAATATTGTTTTCACAGATCAGGGAAATTATTGATGAGAAGGAATTAGAAAGGATCCGCGATTCACAGGCAGAAATTGAAGATCTGTCTGTTGATGAACAGCTATTAGAGGAAACGAGACAAAAAGTTCAGGGAATCAAGATAGATGAAATAGACAATTTGATGCTGAACTATGCAAAATGCTGTCATCCTCTGCCTGGTGATGATATTATTGGCTATACAACCAGGGGAAGAGGAATCACCATTCATCGAACAGATTGTTCGAATCCCGGGTTTTTGTATTCAAAGAAAAAAGAACCGGAAAGGATCCTTCCAATCCAATGGAATTTTTCTTCCAAACAAAATAAACAAAATAAAATCCATCCAGCGAAAATTAAGGTTACCGGTGACAGCAGCTCCAATTTGATGTTGGATATATTGAACAGGTTTTCCAAACTGAAAATTGCTTTGGATGATGCCCAGGTTAAGAGCATTAACGAAAAGACAATCGGAAATTTCTCTTTCAAAGTAAAAGATGAGACTGAACTGCAAAAAATTGTGAATGAAATCAAAGAAATTAAAAATGTGCGTTACATTCGTAAGATAAAAACTTGAGTTAAGTTAGCTTTAGCTGACTTGACTTAAGTTGTCTAATCCACTGAAACATTTCAACTTAACTCAAGACTCCGTCTTAAGTCAAGTTTCCATTTTGTCTAAAAAACCGAGTTTACGGATGAACTCTAATTACAAATATCTAATTTCTAATAAAATATCAAAATCCAAAACACAAAATATTCACCCTGTTAAATAATGCTTCGCATTAAATCTACGATTTGTTTAACAGGGCAGGTAAAAATCAATGATCAAAATTTCAAATTCAAAACAAATCTATAACTCACTAAAAAAACGATGAAACGGTATTTTCGAATCGCAAATTAAAGAATCAATATTTTTGATATTTTGTTAATTTCTACTTTTCTAACTCAACCAACCTCTCCCTTTGGGAAAGAGAAGGGAGGTTCCTGAAGGTTTTTTTTGATGTATCAGCTTCATATTACTTCTTGTGTAGAAAATGTAGCAGTAAACGTATGGGAAACAACAGCAGTAGATTTTGTGTTGAATGAAATCACGATTGCAAATCCTCCGGAAAATTTGATTGCTACAACGTATTTCAATAATGTTACTCTCAATTGGGATTTACCGGGTTCGGAAAATCTAAATAATGAAAGAAAATCATCTTCAGATAAGAAAAAATATAATCGAATTATTAATAATCGTGATCGAACATTATTGGGATATAAAGTTTATAGAGATGGAGTGGAGATTACTGAGATCTTCGATATCTTTGAAACCACATATCATGATCCGGATTTAGATGCAGGAGAATACAACTACTTTGTTACTGCAATTTATGATGATGGTGAATCTGAGCCATCCAATATTGAAATTGTGACCGTTATTCTTTATCCTCCCACGAATCTAACTTATCAGATCAATGCGGCAAATTTTGTTCTTCTGCAGTGGTTATCTCCTGAAGGTGATTTTTCCAGAAATGTTTCAAGCTACAAAATCTATCGTGATGATGAGTTTCTCGCTGAAGTTACCACTTTATTCTATCTCGATTTTACTGTTTCAGTTGGAATGCATACATATTATGTAACAGCTATGTATGACGAGTATGAGTCTGAACCCTCAAATTAAGTAATAGTTGAGATTACAAATACAGATGCTTTAACAAAACCCTTGGAAACTACTTTGGGAAATAATTTTCCCAATCCATTCAATCCGTCAGGTGCCGGACGCAGTCCCATAACAACAATTTCTTTTGCGCTCAAGGATAACGAACATGTTACATTAGAGGTTTTCAATATTAAAGGAAAAAAAGTAAGAACCCTGATAGATAAAGATTTGGAAGCAGATTTTCATTTTGCAGAGTGGAATGCGAAAGATGATAATAATCAAGATGTAGCATCCGGGATTTATATTTATAGATTAAGAGCAGGCGAAAAAGCAATATCCAAGAAAATGTTATTAATGAAATAACAGAAAAAAAGTTGGTCTCAAAAACTTAAAGAAGCTCGATTCTGGCGGGAACCGAGCTTCGAATGGGGTTGAATTAAATTAATTAACCCAACATCCACAAAAACGAAATTAAAAATTCGTCCATTTTAATGCAAGTTTTTTTATTTTCTAAAATAAAATTATTATGTATTTACATCTTAAATAACCTGCTTGGATGTTCAATACAAAAGAGATATTTATAAATAATTAATAAATTTTTATGTATAATTTGAGTTCAGATCATTTTTCACGACTTTGGTGTTTAGGTCATCCTTGAAAGTATTAAAAAATCAGGATTCAAATAATTTTATTACTAATAGTATTTGATAATATTAATTAAAGTTGACAAATATTGAGAAGCTTTTTTATTGTAAAAGAGATAAACATGAAATGATATATTTGAATTAATAAATTCTAAGTTTCTTGGGAAGTTGAAATTGGGAAAAAACTTTTTAACAGAGTTTCGTTTTTTGTGATTATTTTGGATAATTGTAATTTGTAGATATATGAAAATTCTTGTAATAAGCAATCTTTATCCTCCGCATTCGATTGGTGGGTATGAGGAACGTTGCAGACAAATAGTTGACCGACTTATTGAACGTGGACATGAAATACGAGTGTTAACATCCACTCATGGTATTGAGAAAGAGCAAATCGAATCTAATATTCATCGTCGCTTGAAAGTTCATGGATACTTTGGACATCCGTGGTTAAAGATTATTAAACTTTACAATTTGGAAAAACGCAACCGTTTAATTTTACTTGAAGAAATGCAATCTTTCAAACCTGACATTATTTATATTTTTAATCTAAATGGGTTGAATAAAGGTCTGATTCTAACTTTACAGGAAAGTAAGTTACCAACTGTTTATGATATTTCCGATCATTGGCTGGCAGATAGTCTGAAAATCGATGTTTGGTTAAGATGGTGGAACGGAGAAACAGGAACTCCAAAAGCATGTTTAGTGCGAAGTTTACTGAAAATTTCAGGATTGGCTAATTTCATTCGGGCAAAAGCTCCATTTACCAAATGGGAAGATATTAAGTTTAAACGTATTTATTTTGGAAGTAAAGCCTTAAAACAATTAACAATTAAGAATGGTTTTAAAGTAGAACACGCAGCAGTGATTTATACTGGAATTGATTGCAAAAAATTTAAACAGCGGATTGAGAATAAAGAATTCAGCAGGCTTCTTTTTGTGGGGAGATTGCATGATGATAAAGATACTGTTACTGCTATTCGTGCTTTAAAATTACTTCCTGCTCATTTTTCTTTGACTATCTATGGTCACGGTGAAAAAGAATACGTTGATTTTCTGAAAAAAGAAGCATGTGATATACAAGATAGAGTTAGTTTTAAATTTGCGACTGCGAAAGAGATGTTAAATGTATATTCCGAATATGATGTGCTGGTTTTTACTTCAGCCTGGGAAGAACCTTTTTCGCGTACACCATTGGAAGCAATGGCTTCCAAACTACCTGTGATCAGCACTTTGGAAGGTGGTACTAGGGAACTGATTCGGCATGGCGAAAATGCGCTTTCTTACAAAACAAGTGATGCATCTGATCTGGCAAAGCAGATATTGCAAATGGAAAATCAACCAGCAGAAAAAGCCAGAATAGTTGAGACTGCATACAATGATGTAATTACAAATTTCGATATTCAAAGTGGCATTGAAAAGATTGAATCTTATTTACAGGAATCTTGCTCCGAATAAACCTATTAAATAATTTGACTTTCAAAAAGCATTAAATATTTGTACATTATAAAAGAAAAACTTGTAGGAGAATAAAATGGAAAAATTAATTTTAGGAAAAGCAAAAAATAAAGAATTAGCAATTCCTACCAATATTTTACAGCGTCATTTTGCCTGTTTCGGTTCTTCAGGCAGCGGCAAAACAGTTGCCTGCAAAGTTCTGGTAGAGGAGCTGGCAAGAAATGGCATTCCTATTATTGCCTTTGATCCACAGGGAGATATTGCCAGTTTGGTGGAAATTGAAGATGAGGAAAAAGTAAAGAAATCCGGAACTTCTATTGAGATTCGCAATTCTTATATCCAAAATACAGAAGTAATAATCTGGACACCCGGAAGTTCAAAAGGTTTACCTTTATCAATAAATCCGCTTCAGTTCGAAGGAATGGAAGAAATGGATGCTGAAGATAAGATCAGGTTTCTTTCTGCAACTGCCAAAAATCTGGTTAGCCTTATTGGATTCGATAATTCTACAGATGAAGGAAAATCCGCTGAATCCATCTTAACCGTAGTTTTTGAATACTGCATAAATACAAATATCAGTTTAAGAGGGTTTAAAAATCTGATTGAGCTTCTTTCTGATTTACCGGAATCTGTTGCTACAATCATAGAAACAATAAGTTCGGAGAAACTTCTCAAACTATTAATTAAAAAGCTGAGTTTGCTTACTTTGGGTTCCAGAAGGTTAATCTTTGAAACCGGAGTTCCTGCTAATATCGATGTTTTGCTGGGTTTGGATGATCCCAAAGGAAAAACACGTATTTCCATAATTTATCTGAATACGCTTCATACACAGGAAGAGAAAGAGTTTTTTATGGCAAATATTACCCAGATGCTATATAACTGGATGCTCAAACATCCGCTTTCAGAAGGTCAGGAAGGAATTCAGTGTGCATATTATATCGATGAAATTGCGCCCTACATCCCACCAGTGAAAAAACCGGCATGTAAAGACAGCTTAACTCTTCTTTTCAAACAGGCTCGCAAATACGGGGTCAGCTGCATCATTGCCACTCAGAATCCGGGTGATATCGATTACAAATCCATTGCTCAGGTTTCCACTTACAATATCGGAACTTTATCTACAAAACAGGATATTAAAAAAGTGAAAACCCGCCTTGATTCAATGGCTCCTATGGAAGCTGATAATATTATCAAAAAGATTCCATCTCTGAAAAAAGGAAATTTTTTGCTTTTATCTCCGGATGAATTCGATAAAGTTCAGGAATTGAAAGTACGTTGGCTCGTGACCAAACATAATGTTCTCAGCGAGGAACAGCTTTCACAATTCATTCCTGAAGAGATAATAGAAAAATATAAGAAAACGGAAAAACCATCTGAAACTGAAGAAATAAAAGAAGCAGAAGAAGCTGAAATTGAAGAAGAAAAAGAAAAACCGGAAAAGCCCTCTAAAATAGGTGTTGATGAGGTTTTGTATGTGAGAAATCAGATTTTTGAAAAAGATCTGCTTAAGATAATAAAACCGCATTTAGCCGGTACAATAATTAAATCTGAAGTTCTTACGGATAGGGAATTTTCATATCTGCCTTTATTGAAAGTTAATCT
>JAUWNO010000404.1 GCA_030612605.1 Armatimonadota bacterium | reverse complement strand
TCTCGCTGGTAATCCAAACTGCGGGAAAACAACCCTTTTCAATGCTCTCACCGGTTCAACACAAAGAGTTGGAAACTGGCCAGGCGTAACCGTGGAACGAATCGAGGGAGAATATAAGCATAAAGATTATAAGATTGAAGTGATCGATTTGCCAGGCATTTATTCTTTTTCTGCCTATTCTTTGGATGAAAAGATTGCTCGTGAATACATTTTAATGGACAAACCAGACCTGGTCGTGAATATTGTTGATGGAACCAATCTGGAAAGAAACCTCTACCTCACCACGCAACTTCTGGAAATGAAAATCCCGGTTGTGGTTGCTTTAAATATGATGGATATTGCCAAACAGCGGAAAATACATATCGAGGTTGAACATCTTGAAACTCACCTGGGATGTCCGGTTATCCCGATAGTAGCAACCAAAAAACAGGGAATTAAGGAACTAAAAGACCAGATAAACATTTCTGCAGAGAAGCATGAGATTTCTAAAACCCGGGTTTTATATGATTCTGTGGTTGAAGATGCTATTTTGAAAATACTGGATGAAACAGCACCTTTTGCCGAAAAACATGAAGTAGATTCCCGCTGGCTCACAATAAAACTTCTGGAAAAAGACGAACTGGCGATTCAATTAACAAACAATGAATTAGATGAATTAATTTCAGATGAAAGTAAAAAAATCGAAAAGCACGTTGGTGATGAGATCGATATAATCGTTGCAGATGGGCGTTATGGCTTTATTCACGGATTATCTCGTGATGTTGTTCATCGTCATGATCAGATCAGGAAAACCGTGTCCGATAATATCGACAAGGTCGTTCTGAATCGCTTTCTTGGAATTCCCATCTTTTTTGGAGTTATGTATCTTATGTTTATGCTCACAATCAATGTGGGAGCACCATTCATAGACTTTTTCGATATCTTTATGGGAACAATATTCGTCGATGGATTTGGAAATCTTCTTGCTTCGTTTAATCTGCCAAACTGGTTAATAATTTTTCTTTCTGCAGGTATCGGTGGAGGTATTCAAACTGTTGCCACTTTCATTCCTCCCATTTTCTTTATGTTCCTTTCACTTTCCATTTTGGAAGACTCTGGTTATATGAGCAGAGCTGCATTCGTGATGGATCGGTTTATGCGGTTTATCGGACTCCCAGGAAAAGCATTTATCCCGATGCTGGTTGGATTCGGTTGTAATGTTCCGGCAATTATGGCAACCAGAACGCTGGAAAATAATCGTGATAGAATCCTGACGATTCTTATAAATCCGTTTATGTCATGCGGAGCCAGACTGCCTGTTTATATTCTTTTTGCCAGTGTGTTTTTCCCGAGAAGTGGCGGGCTTATTGTCTTTACAATATATTCCACCGGGATTATTTTAGCCATTATTTCCGGTTTGATATTCAAAAAAACCATTCTCAAGGGAGAAACATCGACTTTTGTGATGGAGCTTCCTCCTTATCATATTCCTACAATTAACGGGATTATGCTCCACACCTGGCAGAGATTAAAAACCTTTCTTCTAAGAGCTGGAAAAGTAATCATCATCGTGGTTATCGTTCTCAGTTTCCTGAATTCTATCGGAACAGACGGCAGTTTTGGTAATGAAGATTCAGAAAATTCCATACTCAGTAATATCGGGAAAAGTATCACTCCGATTTTCAAACCTATGGGAATTTCAAGCAATAATTGGCCGGCTACAGTTGGGTTGTTCACGGGAATTTTCGCCAAAGAAGCAGTTGTGGGAACTTTGGACGCACTATATTCTCAATTAGATGAAACCCAAGAAGCAGAAGAAGAATTTGATTTCTGGGGAGGAATAGTTGAAGCCTTCCAGGCAATTCCGGAAGGATTCAAAAAATTTGAAGAAACTGCAGCAGACCCGATGGGGTTATCTGTGGAAACTTCTGATTTGGAAGTCGTAGAAGAAGAACTTGAAGTCGATGCTCAAACCTTCTCGGAAATGAGTTCACGCTTTGGAGGGAAAAACAATGCTTTTGCTTACCTTTTATTCATTCTTATTTATGTCCCCTGCGTAGCTGCAATTGCTGTTATTTATCGTGAAACAAATCTTAAGTGGGCAATTTTTTCCAGCCTTTATCTCACTTTTCTTGCCTGGTTAATTTCAACATTATTTTACCAGGTCAGCAGTTTTGCAGTTCAGCCGGCAATATCTGCGATGTGGATAATGATCATAACTGTTATTTTCATTCTTTTTTATATTGGAATGAAAACAGCTTCGAAAAGAATTACAATAAATGCTTAAGGAACAAAAAATGAAAAAATCTTAAAGGTTGGACTTGACTCGTAACGAAGTGTGAGTCGAGAACAACCTGTCTAAAAAATGGTCGCAATCCTCGACTCACATTCCCTTCGGTCATTGCGAGTCAAATCTTGCTTTCAAAAGCACTTTCCGAAGCTTCTAACGGAGAAATTCTTAAAAAATAAGATTCGGAAAGTTTTTAGTGTTTTCATAGGAGAAAAATGAAAAACATCGGTTTAAAAACAGTTATTTATACATTATTATTTTTCGGTTTTACTTATATGCTTCTTGTTTTTATGAGTCGA
>JAUWNO010000350.1 GCA_030612605.1 Armatimonadota bacterium | reverse complement strand
ACTCCTGAACTTACAGGTTTATTGTTTTCATCAGTTCCGTTCCAGGTTATGGAGTAAAACGACCGTGTCGTTTTTGCATTAACACGGTTAATGCACTCCAGAGTTTTCACCTTCTGTCCTTTGATGTTGTAGATTACCAATTCGGCGTTTTCAGTGTTTTCGGTGTTTAATGCAAAATTGATAGTCGTTGAAGGATTGAACGGGTTAGGATAATTTGATAATTGATAATTGGAAACTGACAATGGCTCATTATCTGTATTTATTTCTTCATAGTTTGTGAGTAGATGAGCACCGTTTTGGGTGCAGCAAACAATATTCAAACAATCGATACCGGGATGATAAGTGAGTTTATTAACATTCAGGCAGGACAGTCCATCATTAAAAAAATTCAGCTCTTGAGTATCAGGAAGCCACATGGCGATTCCTTCGTTTTCCCATCCCACAAAAATATTATCCGCAACATCCAAACCAACAGAAGTTAAATACATATCCCAGAATTCAACATTCCAAATATCTCCGAAATCATTGGAACTCCATAATCCCGAAGAGTATGAAATACCGGGGAAAATACCAAATAATGTCCCAACATCATCAAACACTAAATCACTGATAATCGGTGAACCAGCTTGAACGAGACTCCAGCTTACCCCCATATCTGGTGAATAATGAATTTCAGAATCCGCAGAAATAACAAGATGATTTTCATAGTACGCCATAACGACACAGTCTTTCTGGTTGAAATATCCAATTTCAGACCAGTTCAAACCGTCAGCGGATTCCAAAAGACCATA
Source organism: Armatimonadota bacterium (assembly GCA_030612605.1). Lineage (GTDB taxonomy): Bacteria > Cloacimonadota > Cloacimonadia > Cloacimonadales > TCS61 > JABMPU01. Next base: position 2,274 of record JAUWNO010000350.1, on the reverse strand, counting down.
TTGATGACCAACATAGAAAGTGGTGTTTGTCTCACAGAAAATAAGAAAATGTGGCCAAACCGCCCATTCAACTACATTGAATTCCTGAGAGTTAACATTAAACGTGTAAATGCCGTCAGACCAGGAACCATTGCCCATAATCAACAGAAGTGTTTCAGAATCAAGAGCCATAATTTCTCTAACAGGAAACTCGCCATAAGAATAAAAAATCCACTCATTAGCAGTGTTAATCAGGAATCCGTTATCTGCACACAAAATTTCTGTAAAATCTTCATCAAAATAGAAATTGAGTACATTCACATCTGCAGGTCCGATACTATCCCAATCATACGCAAAAGAAAAAGATGAGATTAAAACAAATAAAATTAAAAATACTTTTTTCATGATGTCCTCCTTTTTTTATTTAGTTAAAATTCTAACAAATTGTGGCAATTTATTTTCAAACTCTACAGAAATAATATTGATAATTTAATTTATTGCTGTCAAGATTTATTTTGGAAATTATTGTAGAATTTAGTATCTTATTTCTAATATTCGTGTTTTTTTGGCAGAAAATCGTTAACACCAATGTTAAATATAAGAATTTTAAATTGTTTGTTTGGCATTTGAATATTGAGATTTATTTGGATTTTGTTTTTTGAGATTTGTATTTTCCAGTTTATCTGGGTTAGGTGATTTCGATTATTATTATCGGCTTTCTTAGTTTCCTTCCGTAATTAAGAGTGTATTTTGTCCCTTCGCATTTTCCATCATAAAAGGCGATTATTTTATCACAATTTTCTACGATCAGTTTGTCACGAATGTGTTTTGCATCTTTTTTATATTTGGAAAAATCGGGTGGGAATTCCAGCAAAGCGATATTATTCTCTTGAGCATATTTTTTTGCAAGCGTATCTGTTCCTGCTGCTCCACCACTGATTATTTGGGAAATTTCTTTTATTTTATCTAAAGTTGATTTTAATTTCTCGTAATCTGCAAATTCTTTTGAACCGATAACAGCGAGTTTCATGATCTTGTCCTGTTAGAAAATTAACCTTGCGAACGATTGGGCGAAACTTGACACAAGTTTGAAAAATCTTGTGTTAAGTTGAATGATACCAACTTAAGTCAAGACAGGCTAAAGCCTGCTTAACTCAAGTTTTATTTCAACAGCAGCATCTTCTTCGATGCTTTAGTTTGTCCATCCACCTATTTTTGCCCTATCAACCGTTTCGTTAAAATATCGGTCATATTTCTGCGACCATCAAAAATACCGAAAATGATTATAGTATCTTCTGAAGTCCGATAAATGATGCGATATGGTTTGAAATTTATTTCCAAATAACTATAAACCGAAATCCTTTCTAGTTCTGGCGGAACGTGTCCCTTTTGGGGAAATTGTACTAATTCATTACATTGCTTTTGAATTCCATGATATATTTTATTAGCAGCCTGTTGGGAATCATTTTCTTTTATGTAATAATAGAGAGAATGTAAATCTTTATAAGCTTTTCCGGGAAAGATTACTTTGTTAATCTTCGTCATGTTCGATCAATTTATCCATCTCTTCGAAAACTTCTTCCAGAGTTTTGTAATCACCCTGCTTAATAGATGCTTCCCCTATTGCTAATATTTTCAGCATAGCCAGGCTTTCCTGCATCTCTTCATATTCTTTAATATCCTGGATCACGGCTTTAGCTTCACCGTTTTGAGTGATTATCATCGGTGAATGATTTTCTGAAATTTCACGTAAAATTTTTGCAGCATTAGCTTTAAGGTAACTGATCGGTTTTATTGCTTCGCTGTATTTCATTTTCGCCTCCACGACCCAAATTCGGACTTAATATAAGTTCGGTCAAGTAATTTTATTTTTATCAACATTATTTTTTCTATCTACTTTCAAAAACTTAAGTCAAGACAGGCTGAAGCCTGCTTAACTCAAGTTTTATTTCAATAATATCATCTTCTTCGATGCTTTAGTTTGTCCATTCACTTTTAGTTGGTAAAGGTAAATCCCTGATGAGACAGGTTTGCTAGTTTGGTCTGTTCCATCCCAAACAATTGAAGATTGAAAAACTTGTCCGGCACCTGACGGATTGAATATTGAATATTGTTTGATCTTCTGTCCTTTGATGTTATAAATTACGATCTCTGCGTCCTCCGCCTGCCAAGCCGAAGCGTTGCAAAGGCTGGTGTTCTCTGCGGTGAAGTAGATTGTAGTTTCAGGATTAAAGGGATTGGGATAATTTTGTTTTAATTCAAATGAATTATCATATTCGATCACTTCTTCGATGA
>JAUWNO010000536.1 GCA_030612605.1 Armatimonadota bacterium | reverse complement strand
ATTGTAAAGCCGCCCGGTAAATAACTGGTAAGGGATCCAACGAGAAACAATAATCCCAGTATTCCTACAAACATCCCGATTCGCTCCAATAAATGGCTTCGGCTTTTGTGAACAAAAGCATTCCATGCACCGATCAATAGGCCAAACATAACATGTCCTACTCCAACTGCGATTGCCAGTGTGAGTAATAGGAATATGCTGTCAGGTTCAGATCTGCTTATCCATAAAGGTTTAATACCTAATTTTTCACCCAAATTACCAAAATATTCACCGAATAAAACACCAAACACGATTGTCCAAATCGCTCCCAATCGTAGAAATTTCATAATGTCTGCCATGAGGCCTTCTTTTACTTTCTTGCCAATCAGCAGCGCGATCATTAACATCACGATCCCGTATCCTACATCACCAGCCATCATCCCAAAAAATAGAGGCATAAATATAGCGACTAATATACTGGGATCAATATCACTATAACTCGGTGTGGCGCGCATTTTAACAAAATGCTCAAAAGGTTCAACTACTTTTGGGTTCCTTGTTTTCACAGGTATGCGGCTTTGTAGTTCTTTAGGAACATCAATCTCATTAAGGGATATATCTTTTGAAAACTGTTTTCTTAAAGCTTCTTTCAGAAGCCTAATATCTTCTTTTGGAATCCACCCAAAAATTAAAAAAGCAAATTCAGTCTCTCCAATTTGCAAGAATGCTTCATTTTCATCAACCTTATCTTTACAAATCAGCTGCCATATTTTTAATAAAGGCAGCCACTTAATTGCCATCCGCTGCATACCTTCATCAATATTGTCCAATTCTTCGTGATTCAATTCCACTTTCTTTTCAATATGCTGAAGGGCTTCATCCGTTGAAAGATATGTGTATTCTTCAGGAAGAACAAGCTTGGTTACTTTCTCGTTTTTCATGAATGCTTCAACTTGGGAAACAAGTTCTAATGGAAAAATTCCAATGACGGCATTTGTTTCTTCACCCACTTTTACAGTTATCATTTCAAATCTTCCGTGCGTAAGCAGTTTTAATTGATTTGACAGGAGAGCCATTGCTCTGGTTTGAGATGAATGCATAAGAGCCCGTATCGTTGCGTTTCCAGATTTCTTTGAAGATTCTGGCATACAAGGAGAGATCACTTTTAATATCTCAATATATTTTGAATGAGAGATTAACTCATCCTGTAGAGTTTTTTTTCTCATATTAAAGTACTGTACTTTTGCAGTTATATCTGCAACATCATTCTTGATGCCATATAACGTGAGATTATTAGTCCGCACATCAGTATCATTTGTCTCGTTGTGATAAGCAGAAAAAGATTCAATGAGCCCATTAATATTAGCGATTAGAAGATCAATTTCTTCCCGCTCTTCCTTCATCTTCACCGTAGGTGTAAATGGCTGGAGCATAACATCTGGTATTTCCCGGATGTCATCAATTTGAAGGTACCCGGATGTATGCAGGAAAGGGATAAGCCGTTCAAGGTGTTTTTTAAGTCCGATAATTTCAACCCGAGACATTTCAATTATCATTCTTCCTCGCCTTCAAATTTACCCAGAATGATCGCTTCTATTTCTTGGACAGCTTCTTCGTTAAATTTTTCCCCGGACTTCTCAAATTTTTCACTTTCAATTCTTGCCTGATCAATTCTTTTTTGGGCATCCTCTTTGGCAATCGCAAT
>JAUWNO010000248.1 GCA_030612605.1 Armatimonadota bacterium | reverse complement strand
TGTTATTAAAATCATTGAACATTTCAAACCAGGCAGAAGGTAAATCTCCGATGAGAGTGACGCTCACAATTTCTTCATCATTATAATAATCGATGATAATATCTCTCATATCTTCACAAAAGGTTCCACTGAATTCTACAATAAAAGAGTTTAATTCTTCGTTCAAAAGGTCATCTTGATAGGTTGCAATTGCATCGGAAATCAAAGGATAAAGAGAAGCTTCAATGATGATGAGACAGTTTTCATTTGTTCTGTTATCAGCTTTTTTTCTGCTGACTTCAGAAAAATGAGTCGGTTTAAAGGGATTGTCTTTTTGATATTCTTCAAATCCTGTGATAGGATGGTTTTCCGGATCAAGATTCCTGGTTACAGGAATATCCTGAAATCGTGCAGCCAAAGTGATTGAAAATACAATCATTAAAATTAAGATAAAAATACTTTCTTTTTTCATAATTTTTTCTCCGTTTATTTATTTTTTTTAGCTTACGAGCCTTCAACCGTCTGGGTTGAGGGAAAACAGGATTTCAACCGGTACGGTTGAAATAACTTTTTTTATAAGTCAAGAATACGACAGCTATAGGAGTTCGCAAGGTTTATTTTATTTCATCAGGATTTATAAGCCTTAGGCTTACAAGTCCACCAATATATTCTTGTATCCAAGCCCCAGCTTGGAAAGCTTCTCATCCCGTTGATTATTTGTATCCAAGCTGGGGCTTGGATACAAGAGCAATATGTCATTATTTTAGGAGAATCATCTTCTTGGTGGAAGTAAATTTTCCAATTTTTAATTTATAGAAATAAATTCCGGAACTTACAGGTTGATTATTTTCGTCTCTACCATTCCAGATTATGGAGTAGCCGACTCCGTCGGCAAAAAACGGCGAGGGACTCGCCAACTCCAAATTTTCCAAAGTTTTTATCTTCTGACCTTTGATGTTAAAAATTATAATATCAGTGTCCTCAGCGTTCTCTGCGTAGAGACTAAATGAGATTGTCGTGGACGGATTGAACGGATTGGGGTAATTTTGAAAAAGATGAATTTGGGGAGTTTCAACAATAATATTTTCATTTATCTCCACATATATCGGTGCATCAAATTCATAAGCTCCCATATCAATAACAGCAATTCCATCTTCATTTCCATCCCAGATGCGCAAATTACCGATTATATCCCAGGGTAAAATAAATCCTGTTTCAGATGGATTCCCTGCGTCTATACACGGTGATCTTTCTTGTAATGAATAAGGATGCCGACCGGTTTCGATAAATAAGGGGTCTTCATCTATGTTTCCTTCTCCTGTCCAGCCTCCTTGAATATCCGAATAAGATATTTCAACTGAACCAGCTATTTGATCAGGAACATTATTCCAGAGGATACAATTCATTAAACACGGGTTGGAACTATAATAGCAATAAATCCCGCCACCATCATCTGATGCTGAATTATCTGTAATTGTTATATTTATTAAACTTGGATTTGAATTATAACTGCAATATATGCCGCCTCCATCATAGTTAGCTAAGTTGTCATAGATCAGAACATTTTGAAGATTCGGACTGGAATTATGAAGATAAAATCCACCACCATAATAGCTTGATACATTATCATAAACTAACAAATTTGTAAAAGAAGGATTTGAATAGTAACAGTAAATTCCTGCTCCTTTTTCAGCTGAACCATTTTTGGCTGTAATATCTTCAATCGATACATCATGAACATTATTAATATAAATAACATTTGCTTGATGGTTTGCATCCAAAATAGTTTCATCTATCCCGCTTCCACAAAAAGATACATAACTAATACAGGAAATTGGAAAAGATTCATTATTTGTAGATGTACTGTAAATTCCGGGTGCAAGATAAATAGTATGAGGATTAAGACTGTCAGCTTGAATTATACTTTTTGCATAGGAAATTGTTTTTAACGGTTCATCAAAGGATAGACCTGTATTTGTATTAGCTCCGTCCGGAGATACATATAAATCTGAATTTGTCTGTATGATAATAGAATTAGTTATATCAAAAGTGAAATTATGGATTGGACTTGCATAACAATCGGTTGGATACATAACTGTAAATGTATCGAGATAAACTTCGATCATTTGGTCGGAATATAAATCTCTTCCATTTGCAGATTGATTTGAATAGATACTGGATCGGTTTAATTCATCAAAAATCAGGTTTGAATTCCATCTACAATAAATACCACCACCATCATAAACTGTGGAATTAGAATAAATCCTTACATTTGACAAACTCAGGTTCGAATAATTTTGACAATAAATACCTCCTCCTTGTTTATAAGAAGTATTATTCACGATGGTAACATTATTCAGTTCGATATCGGAATGATCACAGTAAATTCCACCACCAAAGGTGGAGTGATTACCGGATATGATAACTTCTTCAAATATAGGATCGGAATAAAAACAGTGAATTCCTCCACCACGACCAGTATAAGTACTCGTGCAAAAATTATCAATGATTTTAACATTTTCTAATATTGGGTCAGAATAAAAAAGATAAATACCCCCCCCACGAGAATTTGATGAATTATTTGTTATCAATAAATCTTGAAGAGTCGGGTCTGAATGATATCCGCAATAAATTCCACCTCCTGTATGATGTGGCCAACCTTGTCCATAACCATTAGTTATAGTAAACCCGGATAACATTGAATTGGTATTTTCTCCATTTTCAAATGTAACTACAGTTCCGTTTTGAGATCCATCTATTATACAATTTTCATAGCCATGAATGCTTTTAATAATTATCGCTTTGCCATTAAAATCAATATTTTCGTAATAAATGCCATCTTCCACTAAAATAACATTGCCAAACTCAGCAGCATCGATTCCTTCCTGGATAGTATTAAAAGGAAATTCCTGTGAACCGTCTTCAAATCCCAGGTTGGATACATCTACAAAAATATAATTACCCGTATCATAGGAAACTTTCAAATTAGGATCACCCAAAATAACCATTCCATAGAACCAGCTTCTTTCCCACATTGTATCTTCACCTGTATCGACGTTTTGCTGCCACCATTGCCGGAAGGCTTCTCCAATGCTGACCCTGAAATAGAGAGGTTCATAAAAATCTTCGAATCCTAACATGCTGCCGGCTTTTGTGGAACCGATCACTCCCAGGCAATGATCATTTGCCAGCAGGTATAAACTTCCCATATTATCAGCAGTCTCGAAATGAGCATTGGAACAGGCAAAGAGATTATAGAAATATGAATTCGGGTTTATATCCTGCAATTCATGATTATAGAAATTCTCAGTTTGCGAACCATTATTCTGGAAAAAAGAGTGATGTAATGCACTGGAATGAGCGTGAACCTGGATAAAACCAAAAGTTTCTGGCAACCTGTTTGTTCGATAATCTTCTGCTGTGGTTGTGTTTATGTCATCAATTAATTCTACATCTGAATACAGATTCTCTAAGGCATTTAGGAAAATTCCGCCCATGCCAGCCCAGTCATCATCAATGTAAGCAAGTGCATTATTGGGATTCCCCAAAGATTCGGTTCGGAAAAGATGGTTGCGGGCAAAATAATTATTTATCATCTCAGGTTCAGTATAATATGAGAAATTTAAATTGTTAGCTTTTATTCTGCCAAGAGAAATATCCGGATGAACTGAACCTTCATGATAGTCATAAATGCCGTTACTATCCACATCCATCCAAATTCCATCGAGGTCGGAAAAATAGAGTTCTATGGGAAATTCAACCCAATCCTCTTCAGGGTCCTGAATTCCATTGTTGTTCCAGTCTTCGAACATTTCAAACCAGGCAGAAGGTAAATCTCCGATGAGAGTTGCACTCACAATTTCTTCAGTATTATAGTATGCAATGATAATATTTCTCATATCTTCTGCAGAAGTTCCGCTGAATACTACCAGAAATGAGTTCAATTCTTCATTCAGAAGGTCATCCTGGTAGGTTGAAATTGCATCAGAAATCAAAGGATAAAGCAAAGTTTCAATGATGATAAGGCAGTTTTCATTTGTCCTGTTTTTAGAGGTATATCTATTAATTTCAGAAAAATGAGTTGGTTTGAGTGGATTGTTCTTTTGATATTCCTCAAAACCTGTAACAGGAAATCTTTCCGGGTCAAGGTTTTTGGTTACCGGAATATCCTGGAATTTTGCATAT
>JAUWNO010000362.1 GCA_030612605.1 Armatimonadota bacterium | reverse complement strand
AGATTACGAGTTGGAACCAGAGTAAATTTCTCTGATAATTTTAAAGGTAAAATTATTGACTTTGCAGATGAAGGTGGCAGGATAGTCCAGTTCGAATGGCAGGGAGATTTCTGGAATGTCCTGGAAATTTTTGGTAAAATGCCACTTCCTCCTTACATTAAAAGAGAAGCCATCGAAAAAGATAAAGAAACCTATCAAACCATTTATGCAAAAGATCGAGGTTCGGTTGCAGCTCCAACAGCCGGCTTACATTTTACCCGGGAATTAATGCAGAAAATCAGGGAAAAAGGTATTGAAATTCTGGAAGTTATTCTTCATATCGGATTGGGAACTTTCCGACCTGTAAAAACTGATAAAATCCAGGATCACAAAATGCACAGAGAGCATTGCCGGATTACAAAAGATGTAGCAGAAAAGATTAATAAAGCAAAAAATGAAGGTAGAAGAATAATTGCAGTGGGAACCACCACGACTCGTACTTTGGAGAGTTTTGCTGAAAATAGCAGATTGAAATATGGTTCGCATTGGACGGACATTTTTATCTATCCGGGGAAAAAAATTCAGATCATCAATGGTCTCATCACTAACTTCCACATGCCGGAATCTACACTTTTGATGCTGGTTTCTGCTTTTGCAGGTTATGAGAATATTATGAATGCTTACAAAATAGCTGTTACCAAAAAATATCGTTTTTTTAGTTATGGCGATGCGATGTTGATATTGTAATCTAACCACAAAGGCACGAAGACACCAAGATTAAAAAATGAACATTATCGCACTTTCCGAAGCTTCCCACGAAGAATATCTTGAAAATAAGATTCGTAAAGTTTTTAGGAGCAAAAAGCATTAACACGGTTAATGCACTCCAAATGAGGTAAAATGAATAATTTCTCTCATCCTTTTTTTGATGATGTAATTTATTTCAACAAATTAGACAGCACTTCAAAGCGTGCAGAAAAGTTTATCAAAACAAATGAAGCTCAGGGGAACTTCCTTGTGATTGCAAATGAGCAATCATCAGGAATTGGCAGAAAGAAGAATTCCTGGTTTTCTCCAAAGGGTGGAATCTGGATTACTGCTGCCATTTATGGTCTTTCAGTGGAATCTAATTTAACTATTTTTACTGGAATATGTATTCATCAAGCTTTAATAGAACTTTTTCCTGAGATGAAAAACAAACTGAAAATCAAGTGGCCAAATGATATTTATTTGAGTGATAAGAAGCTATGCGGTATTTTATCAAAACATCTTACAGCCAGGAAATATCACCTGATAGGAATCGGTATAAATTCCAATGTAACTGTATTTCCAGATGATCTTGCTGATACTGCAACATCATTACAAAAAGAGTTGAAAGCTGATATAAATAATTCGGAATTGGTTAAAAATATTTTTGACGATTTTTCAAATGATCTTCCAGAGTTCGTGGAAGGAAAACTGGATGTGAAATATTTTAATAGATATTCCCTTCTTAAAGGAAAAAAAGTAGAACTGGATACGGATTTCGATAGATTTTCGGGCATTGCCAAAGGTATAAATAAAAGTGGTGCTCTGCTAGTCGAACTAAAACCCGGCATGATACAGCCGTTTTATGCTGGGACGGTAACAAAATTTTAATAAGCAAAGAATAAAAACGAACTTGAACAAATAAAAGACCTTGACTTTAATCAATATAAAAATGTATCTGAATCTATTCATAAGAATGATTATTAAGGATTTATCATGATATTAAAAGGAATTGATATTTCTGAAGATTTTATCAAAAGTTTTTCGAAGAAATGGAAAATAAAAGAGTTCGCAATGTTTGGTTCTATATTAAGAAATGATTTCGATAAAAACAGCGATGTTGATGTCCTTTTAACTTTTTTTCCAAATGCAAAAATAAGTCTTTTAGATTTTGTTATTATGCAGGATGAATTAAAAAGTGTTTTTCACCGAGAAGTAGATATTATAGAAAAAAATGCCTTAAATAATCCATACAGAAAAAAAGAAATAATGAATAATTTCAGAGTAGTTTATGAAGTATAATAAAAAAGATAAAGCATATCTTTGGGATATGCTGGAAGCTTGTATAAGTATTAATGAATTTATTGTAGGAAAAAAGTTCGAAGATTTTGATTCTGAAAAATTATTACAATCTGCTGTAGAAAGACAATTACTGATTCTTGGTGAAGCAGCCAATCGTATTTCAAACGAATTACAGGAATCTAATCCTAAAGTTCAATGGCGTGGAATTGTAGGTCAGAGAAATATTCTTGCTCACGAATATGGAGACATTTTAAATGAAAGAATCTGGCGCGTTGCAAAAGAACTGATCCCTGACTTAACAAAGGTTTTAAAGAATTTATTGGATAAGTTAGATTAATACTCTTTTCGTTGGAATAAACATAGTATGAATCAGCCGTTGTATACAGGAACTGTAACGATGTTTTAATAAAACTTATCTCTCTAAAACCCTACTCTCACACCAAGCATAAAATTCCGTCCTGCAGCGGGCCAGAATTTATTTTCTCCCCAGTGATAATATGAATTTGATGCTGCATTATATAAATCATAACCTTCATAATAACCAGCAGTTTCGTATTCTTTATCCAGGATATTATTTACTCTTAAATTCAGTTCGATATCCGCTTTTTTGAATAAGTTTTTAAGTTTGTAAATAACATGAGCATTTACAACCTGATATGGATTAATAATGCGTTCTTCGCTTTCTGTATTATCCTGGTATTGTTTTCCTACATGTTGAATTTGAGTTGAAATAATCAATGAACCGGTTCTGTAAGAAATCTTCGCGTTTGCCAGAATTTCTGGAAATCCAGCTATTCTATTGTTTTTTAAATTAATAGTTTTATAATCGATAATATCCCAAGTTTCATCATCATATATTTCTTGTTTTATAAATAAATCTTCAGAAAAATAGTTGTCATTATAACTGAAACTCCCTGAGAAAAGCAGGTTATAAGGCAATTGTGT
>JAUWNO010000072.1 GCA_030612605.1 Armatimonadota bacterium | reverse complement strand
CGTTTCTGCAATTGAAAGATAATTGCCAACTCCGGCTGCATGACTTATAATCAGGTTTTCCTGAAGTTCTTCGATTTGTTCTTTTGGAATTCGGATGTTACTGAATTTGCCAAAACCGGTATTTAAGCCATAAACAGCTTTGTTTTCTGAAATAATTTTTTCTACATAAGCACGGCATTTATTAACTTTTTCAATTGCTTCCGGCAGCAGTTCAACTTTCTCAAATTCATAAGCAACTCGATATACATCTTCAATAGTTAGATCGTTTCCATTGAGCAAAAGCGGCATTATTTCTCCTATAGTTTTTTCGACTCGTAAGGTTTTAATCCGGCTTAGACGGAAACGACGAGTCGAGACAAAGTTCATAATAAAAACTACATCGAGTCGTCGTCGCAAACTCCCCCGATACAATCATTCTTCTTTACGGGGTAAACTTACAACTCGAAAGAGTTTTTTTTTATCTCAAAGAGATTGATACGAAAAAAAAAATTCCAAAAATAATGTCCACTGAAAATGAAATTTAAAATCCAGACAAAAAACCCGAGTCGAGTTGTTCTCAACCCGACTCGGGTTTTAAATTTTATTTTGATTGTTCTTCCCGATTCATCGGGACACTCGTAAACAATCTTCAATCTTCAATTTTCAGTTCTTAAACTCCAACCATACCAATTGAATAAAAAACAGATTCAACGGCATAAATTGCGAAGATTTATTTGAAAGGATTCCTCTGTTAGTAACCATCAGTCAAATTTTAATCCGGCAACTGACGGAAGCCTGACACAGTTCGCAAGGTCATTAATTTTCAATATTCAATTTTCAATTTTCAATATTCTGAATGTTCTCGACTCACACTCGTAAACTCGTTACGAGTCAAGTCCATTCAGATCATCATTTCAGTAAAAGCATCTTCTTTTGATAATTTTTATTGTTTGTTCTTAGTTCATAAAAATAAATTCCGCTTGATACTTTTCTACCATTTGCATCTTTACTGTCCCAGATAACTCGTATTACTCTATCTTTTTCTACAAATTTATTATTTAATAAAGTAACAACCTTCTGCCCTTTCAGATTATAAACTGTTAAATATACGTTGCTGTCTTTTTTCAGTGTAAAACCTATCTCGGTTTCCGGGTTAAACGGATTTGGATAGTTCTGGTATAAACCATAAATTTTAGGAATTTCAGGTGAGTTTGGATCATCTTCTTCTCCTGGAATGGTTAAAGATATTGGTCCGTAATTATTCGAAATTCCCGAAATTTCTACACTCTCTAACCAATACCAATAAGTAGAATCTGCATATACTTCACATTCATCTTCAAAAGTATATTCAGTTGGTTGTGAAGTTGTTCCTGCTCCGGGAATAAGTTCCGGATTGATTTGTAATGATTGTTCTAAACTGTCACTTTCAGAACGGTAAATATTCCAACCCAGGTTATTAGTTTCAGATTGAGTTGTCCAAAATAATGTTGGCAAATTGTCTAAGAATTGTATAGTAAAAGTAGAAAGAATAACAGGTAGTGTAGGATCGCCATCGCTTCCAAGCACAAAAGGAGAGTAACTGGAAATCCCGGAGTATTCCACATAATACGGATTAGCCGTAGTTCCCGCTCCGCCGGAACTTACATCAGCTCCTACAGCTTCCCACTGGTTAGATGTAGAATTCCAGTGATATACTTTCATACCGTCACCGTGCGTTTGTCCGTTAAGTTCATTGGAGAGATAATTGAATCGAACAGTAGCTGTTTGTGGAGTGGTAGGAGAGATATTGAAATACCGTTTCACTGAAAGCGGAGTATTAGTACAGCTGCTACCAAAAGCGTTATTTGGACAAACCGTGCCTTTCTTAACACCTGCTTCCGTAGAACCCATGTCCCCGCCGGAAGGGGTAATTTGTAAAATATTCATCCCTCCGGTAGTGAATGTTGTAGTTACTAAATTTGTCGGACTTTCCGTTTTCGAATTTGAAACAGGACCGTTGTAGGTTGTTGTTCCATCAACTGTCAGTGTATTTTCTCCCATAACCAGTTCCGAGCCGGAATTGATGACGAGGTCATTGTGGATGTAAAGATTACCCTGTGAGGTAGTTGTTCCCGGTGAACCTGCGGTGCTGACTGTGAGGTTGTAGAAATGCCTGGTCTCAGTTGGGGCTTGGAAGTTGAATTTTATGTTGGGTTGGTCGTTACTTTCTCCATAAAAGTCCGGTGGTGTTTGGGAATCGGATCTCCCGTAGAGTACTCGTTCATTTCCGGATGCTAAGGTCGTGCCTGCTAATTCGTAACCAGTGCTTATCCATTTACCGTTGTCTCCCCATGTAATTTCCACAATGAGGTTTTGCAAGTTATCGTAGATGAAAGGTTCTGTAAAAGAGATAGTGAACCATCCGGTCGCACCGGGCATCGTGTAGGGATTCTGGAATAAGACAGTAGTAGCACCTTCCATATCTACATAATGATTCAGGTTATACCAGTTCGCATCTGATGTTTCTATGAGCTTCACGGTGAAATTGACAAAATCACGATAATCTACAGAACTAATCTGATTTAGGTCAAACTGAATACCGTTGATTGTACCCGATTGCCCGATCTCACTACTCAAATATAACATCTGAGAGCGGTTGTTTTCCCAACCGTTGTCAAAAGGATAATCGTCAATATTGTAAGTTCCCGTTCCGACCTGAACCTCTCCTCCTGCACCTGTTGCAGGTCCGATAGTCTGGTCGCTACTTGGCTCATCAAACGTGACGGTTGATGATCCATAATTCCAGGTTCCTAAATTGCTCCAGTTTCCGGCAATATTTATATTATAATTCCCACCATTTAAGGTGGCGTCGCTGCTGATAGAAAGGTTTCCATTGGTATCTAAGTCTCCACCCAAAGTAAAAGTAGCACTTCCATTAAGAGATAGATTTCCTTCAACCTGTACATTGCCATTAGTAGTCTTTGTCCCATCACCGCTGGTTATAAGATGTCCATAAAGAGGAGAAGAAGATATTGTCTGATCACCTGATCTGCTTGTTTTGCAGTATTCTACTGTACTGGAAGAATTTAAATCGCTGCCATTTGTAGTTGTGGGAAAACCTTCATTGAGCTTAAGGGTTGCACCTTCCTGTAGAATAAGTTCTTCGCAAGTGGGAGAGCTATTTACGGTAATTGTGTGCCCATTTTGAATAACTACATCATCATCAGATAACGGAACAGCATTATTGCCCCAAATTCCGGTATCTTCCCAGTTGCCTGATTGGGCAGAAATATCTGTACCGGGATAAGTTATATCGGAAGATGAAGAGCAATAACTCCAGGAAGCTCCAACCCGAACATAATATCTAATGCTTCCATTATTTTCCAATTTTAAGCCGATATATTTACTTTCAGGAACTGACAGCGAGGTAGTATTTGTTAAAAATGTGAATATTTTCGTGCTTCCATCACCGTTTATGTTTGCTTGAGGACCAGAAATAAAACCGGTTCCGGCGGCATCATTTGCATAACCTATTTTAACAGTAAAATTATCACCCTCAGCGGGTGCAGAAGTGAAGACTATTTGTCCACTCCAAACGGTTTCTTCATCGGCATCTCCACCACCAAATGCTATTGCCATATCTGTGCAATTTTCATCGAACCAGGAATAGGATGAAGCGGAATTTACAAAGATCAATTGCCCCATCTGTGCCATATCGCCGGCATACATTTTATTGGCATTACCCAGCCACCATGTCTTAAAATCATATTCACTTAGGTCATCTTCCATTATAGGATAGTTATCATTACTCCCACCTGTTGAGTAGGGAAGTGAAGTATTTCCAACACCATCATAATCAGTATCATCTCCCATATAATCGCTGTAGTAATTTCCCATATATCCTTTATGATCATCGACCAAACCATCATATAAATAGGATAATTTCACAGGTGAATTCCATGTGTTTGTTGAACTGCTTGATGTAACCGGAGTATCAATATAGTCGAATAAATTCAAGTAAAACTCATTATTATCGCTGTTACTCTCGAGTTTCATTTGATAATCATAATCATATCCATTACTACTTACATCGTTTCCAACCACGATATTCGATTCTGATTCACTAAAGCAGATACCTTCGCTCCAGTTTGAACTCAAAGTATTTCCCGATAAATTATTGTCGTCTGAATAAGTGAAATAAACACCATAATAGTCATTATATCTACAGGTATTTCCCGAAAGTGAATTAGAGTATGAACCGGATAAATGAATACCATCTTCTTCGTTCCAATTACAATAGTTGTTAAATAGAATATTGTTATCGCTACTGCTAAGCGATATTCCATCTCCAATATTATCTTCGGAAGTAGAACCAAGAACGAAATTATCATCGGAACTACTCAGATTGATTCCGGCAGCATCATTGTCTTTGGTTATATTTCCGGAAAGTGTATTGTCGGTTACACCAGATAGATAAATACCGGTATTGTTTTCATTGCAAGTATTACTCCAGATGGAATTATTATTTGAAAGGCTGCTATTTGTATCTAAATAAATACCATTACTACCATTATATTTACAGGTATTGTCATGAATATTGTTATCATTGGAATTATAAATATAAATGCCCTGATTTGAATTATTATTCACTGTGTTATCTGTAATTGTGTTATCCCCTGTTCCAAACCATAAATATATTCCGTGAATATTGTAAGAACATTCATTGTTGGATATAGTTGTGTTGGTTACCTGTTGTACTTGAATTCCATAAGCCCATTTATGAGTTGATGCGTAGCCACAACGATTATTCATAATATTACTGTTATCAGCACCTACTTTAACAAGAATTCCAGCAACACTTGGACCATCTAGAGTATAAATATCAAAACCTTTTATTGTGACATCCGGGACAGAAATCATGAAAGCTGGATCAGTACCTGCTCCTTTAATTTGCGGTCTTTCTCCTTCTGTCCACCACTCTACCGTGATTCCATGATGTTCATCGGCATCCCATAGCTGAATCGGAGCACTTAACTCATAATCCGGATCCAATCCCGCTTTATCTGCAACCTTGATGACATCATTGGGGTTGGATTGGTCGATGGCATATTGTATTGTTCTGTATGGACCATCATCTTCGGTGAACGTTGATATTCCACTCCAACTATCATTGCCATCAGGGTGTACATAACGGGTGTATGCGAATACTTGCGCGGTCATAATAACCAGAAAAACTACTAAAAAAACAGTAATTTTTTTCATTTTAAAACTCCTTTCATTAATTTTTTTTTAGGATTCTGCATAATTCATTTTGAATATTCTGCTCAAACATTTTTGTTCTCTTTTGTTTTTTATTTTCCCTTAAGTTTTTCATACATTTTCCTTAATTCTTCAATTCTGTCAGATAAATCAAACGGATTTCCTGCAATAAAATGATTCTTAATTTCACCGTTCTTATAAGTTATTGTAAAGCCGAAGAGTTTCTCATTCGGTTTTTCTACAAACTCACTTAAAAAAATAATTTTCTTCGTCATTTTATCTATCATTTAGGCTCCCGTTTTTCCAAAAAATCTAACAGACACTGACATTTACTAACAATTATTGTGCCAAACCCGACAGTAAAAATATTGTTTTTGTAACTTGCCCTAAAATAGGCAGATAGAGAATGTGAGTAATTGCAGATATTTTTAAAACATAAAACGCTTGACCTGAAATTGCATTATTGCAATTCGTAATTGCAATTATTACGAAATCGCAAGAGGTGTGAAATGGAAAAATTAGAAGTAAAATTATCAGAACTGGAAAAGGCAGGAAAGATTGATAAGTTCAAAGTTTATGTTGAAATATTTGAAATATGTTTTCAAGAACGCAATCAAGATATATTTAATTATTTCGATAATTTTATGACTGGCTGGCGGGAATATTTAGAATTTGACGACACTCCTGATAATAACTTGAGGAAACATTTAGGCAAAGCTCTGAATTTCTTATTTCTATATATTAAAAGAACAAATGACATTGAAGACTTTAATAAATATTTTCTTTTTTACAAAGAATTTGAACATTTTATCAAGAATAAAGTTGTTAAAGCAACCATCTTCCAGTCATTTGGCTATGTATATTGGTTACAGCAAGAAAGTGAATTAAGTATAAAATTCTTAAAACTATCTTTGGATTTGATCAATGAAACAGACGATAAACTTTCTATTCCAAACAGATATACAAATTTGGGCTTTCTTTATGAAAATTCCGGCGATTATGAGACTGCCGAAAAGTATTATCTTCAGGGATTAGATTATGCAAACCGAAATAATTATCAAAAAGCAATGCACATGGCTCTTGCCGCTCTTGGTCGGCTAAAGATGGCAATACAAGAATATAATGAAGCTATTAAATATTTTACAGAAACACTGAACCTGATGGACAACAATGCCGAAGATGATAATCGGTTAGCTGCAATAAATAATCTCGCTTGCTGTTACATTGGTGTAAAAAACCACAAAAAATCATTGGAATACTTCAATCTCATGCCTTTAGAATGGTTAAAAAAGAATGATCCTCAGTTTTATTATTCCACACTCATGAATATGGCAATTTCTGAAATTTCTTTAGGAAAATATAAAGCTGCTGAAGAAAAACTGCAAATTTCTTCTGAATTTGCCCAAAAAAATAAGGAACCTTTACTTTTACAAAATTGTTATACAACTTTAGGTTCACTTTATTCAAAATCCAATCGATTAAACAAAGCAATCTCTACTTATCAAAAACTTATAAAGATAGCTGAGGAAAATGAAAATAAACAGCAATTAAATAATTTTTACCAATATATAGCAGATGTATATATGAAAAATGAACAGCATAAGCAAGCAATAACTTATTATAAAAAATCACAGAAATTGTGTATAGAACAACATTTTACTCGCAAATTAATACAAATATTATTATCTCTTTCCGAAAGCTATTCAAGTATTGAACAGCCCGCAAAAGCTTATAAAACCTTGAAGAAATATATTGAAACAAAAGATAAATATGAAGAAGACTTGAAGAAAAAAGAAAATAAGAAAAGTAAAGATTCCACTTACGAAGCAGGAAGGAGCAGACAGTATAAATTCAGCGAAGGACTTTCTCTTATCTCAAAAGAAATGAGCAATAAGATCGGAGAACAAATCATTGGAAACAGTGCAGTAATGGATAAGCTTATTCACGAAACATTTCTTACTTCCAGCAGTTCGGAGGCAAGCATTTTGCTTTTGGGAGAATCGGGAACAGGAAAAGATCTGATAGCAAAATTAATTCATTACGCCAGCGTCAGACACAACGGACCTTTCGTTGCTGTGAATAGTGCTGTTTTCAGTGCAGGACTGGTTCAGAGTGCTTTGTTCGGGCATAGAAAAGGTGCCTTTACAGGAGCTTCGTATGATTATATCGGATATTTTGAAGAAGCTCATAACGGAACAATTTTTTTCGATGAAATTTCTGAAATGCCTCCTGATATTCAAGCAAACCTACTTCGCATCTTAGAAAACAAAGTAGTTAAGCGATTGGGAGACAGCAAAACATATAAAACTGATTTTCGCCTGGTTTCTGCCAGCAATAAAGATATTTATTCTTTAATCGAGCAAAATAAATTTCGTTTTGATCTATTCAACCGCATCAACACAGTTGAAATTCATATACCTCCTTTACGAGACAGGAAAGAAGATATTCCGCTTTTGATCGAGCATTTTTTCAATGTGATCTCCCAAAGATTGCAAAAGAAGCTGCCGATTATTTCACAAGATGCGATCAATATGTTGTGTGATTATGATTTTCCGGGAAATGTACGGGAACTTAAGAATATTGTAGAAAGATTGATCTTGTTCTGTAAAAATAGCAAGATTAGAAGAGATGATGTATTTTTTTTGAATTCCGGTCACTCGAAGGAAATTCAAAGCTATAAATTAGAGAATCTGAATCTTGCGGGCAATGAACAAAAACTTATTATGGAAGCTATGAAAAGAACTGATAATGTGCAGGTTGAAGCTGCAAAAATATTGGGGATTTCATCTTATGCCTTAAATCGCCGATTGAAAAAGATAACAATTTAACTGCTAATAAGTGAGATTGTTCAGATAGGTTTTGAGTATTTTCAATGACTTACCTTATATCAGACTTTAGTAAAATACTTGAAAATTTACAGTTGAAATTACAAATAATTAGCTCAAGGTTTTTTTAGCAACGAACAAAAATAAACAGAGAAAAAACCTTCTAAATGGTTTTTGTCAGAGTATATCATCTTGCTGAACCTTCCTAACGGTTAACATCAGATTCACCCTTCCGAAGGTTACCAAAGCACTGTTCGGAAAGTGAAAATTATTTCATCAAGATCATTTTCTGAAGTCCATTACTATGAACCTTGAAAAGGTTTATGAGACTTCTCTACTTGCTAAACCTTTTCAACGGTTTCTTGGGATTTCCTGGATTCCCAGTCGGAGTTGGGAGTGACAGCGGTGTCTATTGTTGTGCTCATCTCGACTCGGGTTTTAAATTATGAGTTCTTCTATCTTCTTTTCAATCCCAATCTTTTTTGTCTTCTGGTAAAATGTTCT
>JAUWNO010000092.1 GCA_030612605.1 Armatimonadota bacterium | reverse complement strand
GAAGGAGTTTTAGAGAATATTTGCCGCTGATTTGCACTAATTATACGGATGATTAATTTCTCGTTGCCAAGTTTTTATTGGCAATGAAATTGGATGTGAGGTTTAACTTCGCTTAAATTGCGTTACAAAGAACAACTTTGTAACGAGACAATATTATCATTAGATTTACAAATTGATTTTTTTTTATTTTCGGTGTTATTTTAGTGTTTTCGGTGTTTATTTTTTTAGTTTCAGTTTATCCGAGTTATGAATTTCATCAGCGACTTCCGTATCAGAATATAATTTCTTCAGAACTATCAAATCGTGCTGAGATTTGTATAACAACTTCTCAGCATATTTAGGGTTTTTCATAACACAATTTCCCTTCGGTTATTGCTCGATTAATTACTGTTCCGGGAATTTCAGACCATTCATTAAAATGAGATTCAACCGTAACTAAAATATCAACAGGAAGCCGCATTGACCGGATAGCATCGTGCAGTCGAACCATCTCTTTTCTTTGGCTTGATAATTTGCGTTCAACCACTAAAAAGTCTAAATCAGATTTTTCTCTTGCATCTCCTCTGGCATAAGAACCGAAAAGATAAATCTTTTGCGGTTTTGCAGTTTCAATCAACTTTTCAATGACCTGTTTTATTTTTTTTTCGGAAATCACAAAAACTCCTGCTATTTTATTCCGTAAATACTTTTAAAAATCAATTATTTATTGTCAAATCTAAACTTTATGATGCTAAACCAAATTGGGCAAATTGGAAAATATTTAGCGTTGATCTGCGCTGATAATACGGATTATTAATTTCTTGCTCTTCGTGGCTGATCTTTTTCTTCTCTTTTATAACCTCATTTAAAAAAATTAATATAAATATTTAGAAACAATAAAACCTATGATCAATCCAATTCCAATATACAACATGTAATTTAAAATTTTCTTATAATCGATTTTATGAGATGTTTTCGATATTTCCTTTAAATAATTACCAAATGCTGTTGGAGTATCAAATTTCTTATCTGCTACTAAATCTAAAAGTGTAGTATTTTCTGCATGCCCTATTGCTGATATGATATAAGAATCAATATTCATAGCCTTTTTTGCAATGTGATAATCATTAAATATTTCTAAACCCTCACCTCCACCTCTAATGAATACTACAATATCAGAACTGTTTATTATAACATCTGATAAAACATTGATTATAGCATCTTTGGATGTTAGATTTATTTGAGGTTTATCAAAATCAAACTTCTCCTTTTGATCGCCTAAAGCATTAAAAAAATCCGGTAAAACCGAAGAAGATAAACCACTTATCAACGAGATTGTCGGCTTAATGCTGTTCATTAATTTGTTTTTTATGAATTGATTAATATCAACATTAGGTTTTAGTGATTTTTCTTTAATTAATTCAGATTCTCTTCTTTTATTATCCATAACACTTTTTTTTATGAGTTCAGGTATCTGATTTATTGATGAAACAAAGGTGATGCCAATTGTCCCGTTTGGTTTTATACGCCTTTCAATATGACCAAAGAAAGAATAAACATCACCATCATCTAATGATTCCCTTACTTCATTTGTAATTTTAATGGATAAAGATTGGTTTGTATTATCAGAAATCTTATCATAGTAAAATCCTTTATAATTTTTTTCACCTGTTCTATGATAAAAACCTTCAATATAGATTAATTTCTTTTCTTCCCGAACATTTATTGCGTTTCGAAAAATTGCTAATAATGATGATGGAGTATAAATTTCTTTTTGATTTTTCATGTTAATAATTCCTCTATTGATTTTGCAAGTTACTTACAATAAATCACCTTCCCATACTTCAGAATAGATTCCAGAAATCCGCTTTTATCATTATTTTCTTCCAGCAAAACAGGTTCGATCTTTGTATCGATATTTCTACGCAATTTATATAATCTTGTAATTAATTCTAAAAAATCACCTTTGATTTCTTCAACAATTACAGCGATATCGATATCACTGTATTCAGTGTAATTTCCCCGTGCATAAGAACCAAATAAAACGATTTTTTTTGGAGAATATTCCTTTTTAACAAGAGAGATATACTTTTTTAGTTTTCTATCAATTTCTTTTTTATCCATTGAAATAAAACCTCTGTATCTTTTAAAATCTGTTTACACTTGTTTTCAGTAAGAATTTGCATCAATTTTTCTTTGTAAGTTGGATATCTTGATTCAATATTTAGTGGATCTAATTGATCAATAAAATCTTTTTGCTCTTTTGATAATTCCAGATATAATTCACTCATCTTCGCAAGCTCTGGAAGATTATGAATAAATGGTGGAATTGCTTCCAGTTTAAAAGTATAATATGCTTTCAAAATTTTCTCAATAACCTGATGGCACATAAAACCAACATACAAATATCTTTCCCCATCCAACATAACTTTCGTTGTCTTCAAATCATATTCTGCTATTTCTATCCAATATTGAACTTTCTCGTTAACATTCATAGATTTTCCTTTTTCAAATCACAAAACATAAATTTTCCAATAAATACTTCTGTCAATTTTTAAAACTTTTTATCCCATAAAGAAATCAGACTTTCTAATGGTTTCATAATCTCTTCCAACATCTCAAAATCTATGGTCTGCTCGCTATCGCAAATAGTTGTATCAGGTGCAAAATGAGTCTCGATCATCAGACCGTCCGCACCTGCTGCAATTGCTGCCCAGCTTAAGGACTTTATCATTTCGCGTTTACCGGAACTATGGGAAGGATCAACAATAATCGGTAGATTAGATAAACTTTTCACTGCTGGAATTGCGGAAATATCGAGAGTATTACGGGTAAAATTCTCAAATGTTCTGATTCCTCTTTCGCATAAAATCACCTTCGGATTCCCGGATTCTATGATGTGTTCTGCTGCAAGAAGCCACTCCTTGATCGTACTACTCATTCCGCGTTTCAAAATTATCGGATTTGAGATTTTTCCTAATTTCGAAAGTAAAGGATAATTATGCATATTGCGAGTTCCGACCTGCAGGATATCAACAAATTCAGACATAATTTCAACATCTTCAGGAGAGATAATTTCCGAAACAGAAATCATTCCGGTTTCCTCACTGACCTTTTTAATGTATTCTAAACCCTCTTCTCCTAAGCCCTGAAAGCTGTATGGAGAAGTTCGCATTTTATAAGCACCACCACGAAAGAACTTTATTCCCATCTGCTTCAACTTCATAACAATAGAAAGCAAATCTTCATAATTTTCAACTGTGCAGGGACCGGCAATTAAGGTGAATGTATCTTTACTGATCACCTGCCCTTTTATTCTGATTTCACACTTTCCTGCAGATTGATGTTTCAATTTTATTTGTTCACACATTTTATTTTTCCTTTCATAGATTTAAACTGATTTTATAGCTCACGGATTTTCAGCTCACGGATTTACACGGATAAACACGGATTTAAATCATATTCTTAATGCAATGCTCTGTACTTTTTTTGCTTTTTGCCTTTTCCTTTTTACTTTTTCCTTTTTTGCTTTTTGCTTTTTGCTTTTTACTATCCGCTTCTCCGTAGCAAATCAAAGCATTCTCTGAATTTCTTCCTCTTTTTGCATCATTACACCGAACTGGAAACCTCTATCACTCACATAAAATTCTTTGACTTCAAAAAAGTCAATTATCTCTTTCACGATCATTGCACCGGTTGTAAGGATATCGGAACGAAGCGGATCAAACGGAATTAATCTTGCAATATCCGGAAGCGAACTTTTCTTTAGTTTTTCCAAGAGAAAAATCAGTTCATCCTTCTTAATTTTACTTTTATGAACAATCTCAGCATTATACTTATGAAGATTTTTCTGAATAGAAACCAAACTTGTAACAGTTCCACCAATCCCAATAATGACGGGATTTTCCAAAACTGGAATTTGTAATTCTTTTAAGATACTTTTTACATGTTGGATTTTGCTCTCATAATTTGAATTAAAACGATTTTGCAATCTTCGTATTCCCAGTTGCAGAGTTTGAGTTGAAATTATTTTTTTATTTTTGATAAAAGTGAATTCCGTACTTCCGCCACCAACATCAAATAAAATCATTTCATTATGCTGGTTAAATTCATGGATATTAGCCAATCCATTAAAATATGCTTCTTGTTCTCCTGAAATAATTTGATAGTTTATTTTATATTTTGATTCCAACCAATTTGATAAAATATCGATATTTTTTGCATCTCGCGAGCAGCTCGTTCCAATAATTATGATGTTATCCGTATATTTCTTTGAAGTCCTGATAAATTCTTTTAAGATGGTTTTTGTTCTTGTAATAGCTGCTTTTGTAAGAATATTATCTTTGATATTTTTACCAAGTGCAGAAATCGAAGAACTTCGATGTAATACTTTTATATTGTTATTTTCTCTTGTTGCTATTAACATTAGCACATTGTTTGTGCCAACATCGATTATTGAATATGTATCCATCTTAAAATTCTCTTAATAATGATAAACAGTTTTTATATGTTCTGCCTGCAATCCTTTATCTTTCACATCTTTCAATTCAAATTCAAAAATTTGTTCTCTATTAGGTAATGTAGTCAGATCGATATTTTCGGGAAATTGCGTACTATGTGCAAAAGCTGTGCCATAAGGAGACTCGCTTTTACGTGAATCCGTTATCCACAAGCCTCCTCTCAGTTCTTTCATAAAACGCATAAAACCGTATCCTTTCTCTGGAAAGAAAGAATAACAAACACCTCGAACAACTCTCCTTTTTACATCATTTTCATGATAATACTCGATCGGGACCAAATCCGGAACCAGGTAGCCGGAAGTAAAAACATCTGCTTCTTTTTTCAGAAGATGAGACACATTTTTAAATGCCAGAACTTCAACTCTACACCCTTTATTCTGCAAAGCTCTAACTACTTGCACGAAATCACCATCTCCGGAAACCATAAGCACATAATCCAGACGTTCGGACTGCATTAATGTATCAACAGCCATATCCAGATCTGCATTGGATTTCCCGTATTTATTGCCCTGTTCATCTGTAAACCAGCGAACTATCTTAACAATAACCTTATAGCCAAAATCTCGCAGGATAGAATGAAAATTCTCTGACTTGTTTTTATATTCAGGATTCCTTTTTGCCATTTCCTCATCATAGGCAACATAAGCATTCAAACGAATTGCAACACCATTATTCCGGCAGGCAAATTCCCGCAGAACATCGTATTGCATTCCAAATCCGCCATTTTGAGCGATGTTGGAAACATCTACATAAACTCCCACTTTTAAGGGTCCATTTTTTTCCATTGTTTTCTCCTTTTTTTAAAGTTACCTTGAAAAGGTTTATGAGGCTTATCTTCCTGCTAAACCTTTTCAACAGTTTTTCCCATATCACCAAATTCCAACCATTGAAAAGGCTAATTGGAAGAATTCCTCTGGTAGAAGCCGTTTTCAAGGTTTTCCTCAAACAAAATTGTCTGAGTTACAGTTTGGATTCAATTCCAAAATGGATTATTCCGTCAACAGGATTTCTCAGTTTTCCATTACTATATCCAAAACCATAATCAATGCCAAGCATTCCCAATCTTGTTTCTATACGTAATCCAAAACCAAATCCGAATAACTTTCCAAATCGATATTCAATATTTTCTGCATATCCATAATCTGTAAACATAAAAGCTCTGGACTTCCGAGAAAGGATATAACGAATTTCCAGGTTTGTCCAGCCTATTCTATAACCATAAAACTGATTCTCATTGAACCCACGCAGGTTTTGGCTGCCACCAAGATCAAAGAAATCAAAATCCGTAAGTTTTTTATTTTCAATAACTTTTGCATTCATACTGAAAGCCAATACGAATTTTGACAATATTTTTTTATAATTTTGCCAGCTAAGTTCTACTGCATTTTTGCTTTGATTTTCACCTTCAAATGTATTCAAAATATTGTAGTATTTTAGAAAATAACTTTTCCCATTCTGGGGATTATAGAAATTATCAAGATTATTATATTTCCAGAAAACACCGATTTTTTTATAGGAATTTTTCTGGATTATTTTGGGTCTTCTGCTTCCGGGAAAAATATCATCTACGCCAAGATAAATTCCGTATTTATTGATGAGATCATAATAATAAATTTCCGTTTCAAAAACTGTTTTAACGTAGGTGGAATCAACTTCTTCGCGAGAAATTAAGAAGTCTCCGTTAATCGGGTAAGATTTGAAACCTGTTTCATGATATTGCATTTCAATTAAACTTCTCTCTGCAGATAATCGCTGCCAGAATAAAGATAAAGCTCTTCCGGTCCCAAACAGATTTAGAAAATCCAGGTTGATAAAACCGGTTAATTTATTTTTATTTATCTGTGAATTATCAAAACCCAAAATCGCTGAAAAATGTGTCATCCTGTCTTCTTCGACCTGGAAAACAAGCTGTCTTTCATTAATTGGAATAATATTGCAATTCAAGATATAATCCTGTTTCCGGATGTTCTCTTCTGCTAAATTTAATAATTCCGGTGTAACATTTTTCGCATTCTCAATTTGAGAAAGTTTCAATAAAGTTCTATCTTTTGTGGTTTTATTTCCCTCAAAGATATACTCATCAAAATGACAGGGTTTATCCTCATTTATCGAAATATAAGCATTCAGTTCTGATTCCGTCTTTTTCAAACTATCCAGTTTGATATCTGCAAAAAGAAAACCATTTGTAAGATAAATCTCCAAAATATTGTGCAG
The DNA here is from genome assembly GCA_030612605.1 of Armatimonadota bacterium. Taxonomy (GTDB): domain Bacteria; phylum Cloacimonadota; class Cloacimonadia; order Cloacimonadales; family TCS61; genus JABMPU01. The sequence continues at coordinate 1,240 of JAUWNO010000092.1, read as the reverse complement.
AATAGGAGACAAATCAGCAAGGTTAAGATTTTTCACAGTAAGATTTTCCATAATTTTGCGTTTGGAAAAATACCTGTTGCCCTTTAGATAAATATTATCAATTTTCAGTTTCTCATTTTCTTCAATTCTAAAGAGGATATCTACTTGTTTCGAGCTTTGTGGATACACTTCCGGACTATGAATTTTAACATTGTAAAAACCTTTTTGAGAATATAATTCGGAAATATTTTTTGCATCCTGATTCAATGTTTTTTGACTGAAAATCTCTTCGGAATTTGATGAAATTAAATTTCTCAGTTCTTTATCTGTGATGAAATTATTTCCTTCAAAATTTACATTTCGGATTATTAAATCTGCTCTGCAAATAAAGGGAATCAAAATAAGGAAAAATAGAATTATCGATTTGTGGTTTTTATTGAACAATTTATAATACATTTTTTCTGATTACCGCTGCAAGTCTGACGATATACGAAATAGAGTTTCGTGTTTTATCTTGTACCCAAACTGGAGTTTGGGTACAAGCTTGAATTTGTAATTTCTTTGAATAAAATTATAAAACATTTTTCTGGATTACTGATATAAGTTTATCTACCAAATGTTGCTCATGTACTTTTTGTATGATTTTTCCTTTCTGAAAAATCAGTCCTTCTCTTTTTCCACCGGCAATTCCGAAATCTGCTTCTCTCGCTTCTCCGGGACCATTTACCACACAACCCATAACCGCAACTGTCAAATCATAATCCTCAAATTTATGAAGTTTTTTTTCCACTTCTTTTGTAATCGAAATCAGATCAATTTCTGTTCTTCCACAGGTTGGACAGGAAATTATTTTTAATCCCTTTCGCAAATTTAAAGACTTCAAGATTTCTTTTGCTACTTTTATTTCTTCAATAGGATTGGCAGTTAAAGAAACTCTGATCGTATCTCCGATTCCTTCTGCCAGAAGTGTTCCGATTCCAATTGACGATCTTATTGTTCCGCAAAATTCCGTTCCGGCTTCTGTGACTCCCAAATGCAGCGGATAATCAACTTTCTCTTTCAAAAGACGATAAGATTCTAAAGTTAGCGGAACTGAAGAAGCTTTTACGGAAATCTTCATTTCATGATAATTTGCTTTTTCCAGAATTGCAACATGTTCCAGAGCACTTTCAACAATTGATTTTGCGTTAACTCCATATTTTGCAATTTTCTCTTTTGAAAGAGAACCACTGTTCACTCCGATCCTGATAGGAATTTTTCT
>JAUWNO010000093.1 GCA_030612605.1 Armatimonadota bacterium | reverse complement strand
TATGTTAACCATATTATCCAAGCCTTGTTGCTGTCCGTCTTACTGCTGACAGATTCGGTTTAATCTCACGATTCATCCTCAACAGCAATCGTTGTCCCGAAAGCTTTGCACCCCGAAATTACTCTCAACGCACATTCCGGTAGGCTACTGATTGTGAAAAATCAGGTGAAATCAATGATGGTTTACTCATTGATTCACAATTAATTATGCAACTTCTTGTCGCACGAGCTGTGTGTTATGGGAATCTTTCAATCAATTCTCTGCTTAATAGTTAAAGAATTATTTCTCATAGAGACCCTTAAAAAGTTTCTCAATATTTTTAGATATTTCTTCTTTTGATGGAAGAAGTTTTTCGTATTGTTTAGGTAGTTTATCGGTAATTTTATATGTTGAAACACCAATTGGAGTGTTTACATATTGAAGAGCAAATTCAACAGTTGTTTTCTTTTTAGTTTTGCAAATAATAATTCCAATTGATGGATTTTCGCTTTCTAACTTAACATTATTATCAAGTGCTGCGAGATAAAATTGCATTTTACCTGCATATTCAGGTTTGAAATCACCTATCTTTAATTCAATTGCTACAAAACTTTTTAATTTGCGATGATACAATAAGATGTCGATGAAATAATCTTTTTCATCAACTTGTAAACGGTATTGATTACCAACATAAGAAAAGTATCCACCCATTTCGATAAGAAAACTACGAATATTTTTCATTATTGTTTCTTCGAGTTCTTTCTCGGAATGTCTTTCTGTTAATTCAAGAAAGTCAAAATTGTATTCATCCTTTACAGCTAAGATTGATTGATTTTTATATTTATCAGGTAGGGTTTTATCAAAATTTGTTTGATTCAAGAGATACTTCTCATAACTTTGGTTCTCAATTTGATTAATTAGAACATCCTTAGTCCAACCGAATTTCTTTGTCATTAAAATATAGAATTCTTTTCGAAGATCGTCTTTGCATTTTTCAAAAATAACCACATTTTTTGTCCAACTGATTTCTCGCACCAATGGTGCAAGTTTTAGAGAATCTTTGTAGGAGGAATAAAATTTTCGCATTCGCCATAAGTTGTATGAAGAAAATCCCTTAATTCCCACAAACTCTTTTTGAAGTTCATTTGATAGATTTTCAACAATTGATTTTCCCCAACTAAATTGATCTTGTTTTTCAATAATCATTTTTCCTAAATTCCAGTATAAATCAATTAGTTTTTTATTAACAGATTTCATCGCTTCGTACTGTGATTTGTAAATTCTTTGTTTTATTTCTTTTACGAACTCAATATATTCTGGATTATTCAATACTTTGTTTTCCATAAAACCTCCGACTCGACAATTCTTAAATCAATTAAAAAATCAAGCATAATCTTTTATATACTTAGTTTCCCATAATGTTTCGAGCCTGCCACATTCTCCTCGCTTCTCTTCTTGCTGATTGTGGAGGATTATGTTAGCAGCATCTTCTCTTATTTCAACAGCAAACATTTATTAACTGCTTCGGTTTTTCCATTAACATTCAATTTATAATAATAAATACCTGAACTTACAGAATTTCCTGTTTCATTTTCACCATTCCACACAATTGAATGATTACCTCTATCAAAAGAATTTTTTACCAGTGTTTTTATACTTTGACCTTTGATGTTGTAGATTTCTAGAGTCACAAACGAAGACGTTTGTATTACAAAAAAGCTGATAGTTGTAGATGGATTGAATGGATTGGGGTAATTGGTCATTTGTGAATTGGTCATTGGTAATTGGTTATTTGAAATTTTCACATAAGGCTCTGCACCAAATTCATAGCACCCCATATCTATGGTTGCATTTCCGTTATTATCTCCATCCCAGACTCTATCGTTATACAATAAATCCCAGGGCAGAATGAATAAACCGGTTGTATCCGGTGTGCCGGCATCGATGCAGGAAGAAAATTCCGTAAGTTGATATGGATCGTCTCCTGAAAGCAAAAATAAGGGATTTTCGTCAATGTTACCTTCTCCCCAATTCACTATGTTGGCATTGTTTTGATTATAAATGGCACTCTCACCACCCTGAATATTGCAGTGGGAAATATTAAGTGTAGATGTGTTTCCCCATGGCGAATTATCCGGTAGAAAGATTTCATAATTACAATTATTCCTCATAATGTTATTATGGAATTCAATTGGATTTCTTAAAATCGTCAGTGTGTAATTGCCAGTATTGTTTACAAATGTAGTATTATTAATTACTACGTTACCAGAGCCATCCATGCCAACAATTTTGTTGGCAGTTCCAGTACATTGATTGTTTGAAAATAAGCAATTTGTAATTGAAAAATCTCCACTTTCTCCATTCAATGTTGTAAGTACAAGAGCAACAGCATTTGAAGTGTCGCTTGAATCTAATAGATTATTTGTAAATTTAGAATTTTTAATTATTATATTTCCCTCTGCATATGTAGAAGCTTGCAATCCAGCACAATATTGTGAAGGATTTGTACCAGAACAAGTATTATTTGAAATAGTGCATCCTTCCATGTCAAGATAGTCAATTTCACACAAATTTGCTGCGGCAACGTTTTCATCAACTATACAGTTCTTGATATCAATATTTCTTAGATACATACATTCGGTAGGACTGGCAAAAAAAGCTGAAGATATATCAGTTCCTATATAGTTCTGTATTACAATGTTTTCGAAAATTGTATTATTTGAATCGAACAAACCGATAATAGGAATTTCGTAGTTAATATTCTGAAACGTCATGTTTTTAACAACCGAATTATCAGAACATCCCATATAAAATAAAGAATATTGTCCATTTTCACCTTCAATAATCGTTGTGGTTTTACTTTCTCCAATTATTTTAACATTATCCTTTCCTCCAAAGGCAAAGAATTGATCGTTTAAACTTTTGCTGTAGATGCCGGCTGCCAGGTGTACTGTTTTGGGATTCAGACTGTCCGATGCAACTTTACGAATTGCCAGGACTATTGTTTTCATTGGTACATCCTGAGATAAGCCCGAATTTGCATCATCACCATAAGGTGATACATATAAATCGTGATTCACCGGTTCTAATTTGTAGTTCAGGATATCAAACGAATATGGTGGATTGGGACATGAATTGATCTCATATTGATTTGCGAAATATCGGGTTGGTTCGATTACTGTAAATGTATCTACAATAACATGATTGGTCTGACATCTAAAAGAGTACAAATCTAATCCGGTACCAGCAAAATTGTTGTAGATATTACATCTGTTAGTCTCATCGAAATCTAGAACAGTATCATTAACTTGAATACCACCACCAGTCACATAAGCATAATTATCATGAATTGAGACACCGGAAAATGTTATGTTACCCCTGAAGGAATAAATCCCTCCACCTGTTTCAGCATAATTTTTAGTTATCCTACAATTCTTGATATTGAATAAAGTTGGACTTTGATATTCACCTTTAACATAAATTCCACCACCTGCCTTATGATAAGCCTGGCTTCCCCATCCATTAGTCAGTGTAAAACCCTGTATTTTTGCGGTTGATTCCTGATCCCAGACTCTTACACAACTCTCCTGCTGTTGGCCATTTATGACTGTTAAAGGAATATAGGATGGATCACCTGTTGTAAGTTCAAGACTGGCAACGGTTATGTTTTTACCATTGTAGATAATATTTTCATAATAGGTGCCTGGATAGACAAGAACTGTGTCTGCATCTACCGATGCGTTTATACCTGCCTGGATGGTGGTGAAATTGCCGGTGCCGTCCTGTTTGATGTGCCAGGTTATAGAGGTTAGTAGCGAACAAAAACTAATAAGAGTGAACAAAAGTATAAGCTTTGGTTTCATGATTACCTCGAACTCACCCCAACCCCTCTCTTCATCTCAAGAGAGGGGCATAGGTAAGTATTATTTGCTTATTTCAAAAGTAACATTTTCTTCGAAATTATCTTATCTGCAGTTTCGAGTTTGTACAAGTACACACCGGAACTGACCTGTTTTCCACTATCGTCCTTGCCGTTCCAAACAATCGAATTTTGTCCGGCAGAGAATTGTCCTTTTACTAATTTTCTGACTTTCTGTCCTTTCAGGTTATAAACAGTAAGTTCGATTTTCTGTTCATTGGGCAACGAGAAGAAAAGAGTTGTCTCAGGATTGAACGGATTGGGAAAATTCGTGATTTCAATTTTGGCAGGTACAGGAGTATTATTTTGTCCATCCTTAAATGATACATAATAGCAATCCCTGCTGTTATTTATTTGAATAGAACCTTTTACTGTTTTCGATGTTTCCGGATCATAAATTCCATATTCTTTGATCCGCTTGTTTTGTTCTCTACCTCCATACGAGAATTCGAATTCCAGATTTTGCCCTTGATTCTCCAGAATGTAAGCACATAATTGAGATGATGTATCCTGAACAACCGTAGCTCCTTTACATTCTCCATCCACATAAGCTCCGATTTCTGAAGGAAGAGCTTCGGGATCTAACGATATGAAGACCGGGATATAGTCCGCTTCTTCTTCAAAAGTGAAATCCTGAGATCCAGGTACAATATATTTTTCCCGGGATTCTACAAAATTCCAAGTGAATAAAGGTACATCTTCTGTACAATAGACAATAACCATATCACCCGGACTTATAGTGTAAGGAACACGCGGCCAACCACCATTCTCTTTTTTGATCGCCCAATGTTGTGTTCTAATCCCGGTAAAATTGTCCAGATATCCGGTAAATCCTCCAAAAGCATCATATACATGTTGGGTTTCTTCCAGGAAATATCCTATCCAGTTTGCTTGATTGTTACCAAAAAGAGGAAATGTAGTGTCTGCCGGGCAGCGTTCACCAATTACTATAAATTCACAATCGGTAAGAGTATGGAATTTGTAGCCATATGGACTGGTGAAAGGGTGATCCAAATTTTGTTGTATTGGATAAAAAGAAATTGTCTGTACATATGAATTTGGAGAATGGGGTTTGAATTTAGCTTTATCTAATTCATCTATCCACGATATTGGTGCGAGGAAATTCTCTGCGATATTATCATCAGGCTCGGAGTAAAGAATGTCAAAGGAGAGCCATTTCCAGCCGACATCAGGTAAAGTAAACTGGCTGGGGAAAGTGTAGATTTTGGCATCAATCTCAAAAACATTTTCATAAGTAACAATCTCACCTTCACGAGGAATTTCCACTAATGAATACTGTTGTACCTGAGTTCCGCCGGGAATATCCTCTTGTGTTTTTACCCCCACAAATTCATTCTCATCTCCATACTCCTTATAAGAAAGATTATAAGCAGGAGATGCATCATTTGAGTTTCTGAAAAGATATAGTGATTCACCATCAGAAAGAACAGAATTTATCCGGTTTGGATTCCAATTATCTCTAAAAATCTCCTGGAAATTATAAACAATACCCGAAGAATCATAAACCGCGGTTTCATTAAAAGCAGCTATCATGCCGGCAATAACATCTCCTTTAAATTCAATTATATGAGCCATAAAATAATGAAATAAGATTTCAGTATCATTTACAGTATCGAGATTATAGATATTATTTCCTAGGAATCCCCAATTGAGAGGATATTTATTAAACCAATCGGAATTATAGCTCTTACAATACCAATACATTGGTTCTTTATACTCGTGCCAACCATTATGCTGAAATGTGTAAGTTATTGTGTCTTGTGTTTCCGGATCGGTATAATCAAATCTATAAGGATGCTGACCAGCTGCACCTGCAGAAACTCCTGCTCGATTTCTATCATGTCCCAACACGACCGTTGCATTATTCTCTGGAATCATTATTCTTTCTTCAGCAATATCGAGTGGTTCGGGATCATCATATACATCAGTTGAAAATAATACTGCTAAAGAATCTTCAACATATTCACCATTACAAACAATTTGAAAGAAACCGCTGTTAGCATAACTATTTTCAGCTTTTATTCCTATTGTTGCAGAATCTGTATCACCGGATAATTCCCGATATTGAAACTTAATATTCCCATTTTCCAAAATAATCATTTGAAAATCATAAGTTCCATTTTGTGAACCCGGATAATGAATTACATCGTCAAACCATACAATTAGAGTGTCGTTACCATTTGAATAATAATAAACATCTCCTCCACCATTTACACCAATTGCCGGATAAAGATCATCCCAGAAACCGAAAATTGCTGGTCCCTGTATTCCTTCATCTGGATCATTATTGTAAACATCCGTATTGTTATACTGATCATTATCATCACCAAAACTGATCCATCCATTTGGATTTATTAATAATGAATCATAAACCAAACCATAGAATTCAAAATCAAATCCAATACTAAGACGTTCTGAAGCTGAATCATTATGAGTAAATTCAACTTGAGTTCCTAACTCAGAAATATCTATCCAATTATAATCAGGTCCATCAGGATGATTACTGTCATTGTAGTATTTTCCAAATGCATCCGGACCATGACATCCATACCAACTGCTGTTTTTTGGTCCTATCAGATAAAATGCCTGGTTGTTCTCGGCTAGAGGATCATTATGATTGTAGTGAATTGTATCCTGATTATTTTTGTAATAGATCACTCCGTAACCATCCTCTTGGGCAGAAGCTTTAGAGCGTGCTTCTTGAAAATCGAAATAATCTTCAGCTTCATTAAAATCAGAAATTTGATAATTGTTTTTGGCAAGCATTGCCATAAAATCACATTCTGCATAAATTAAACTAACACTTAACATAAGTAGACATGTTAAAATTAGTCCTTTCATCTTATCCTCCTATAAAAGGCTTTTTCCCTTTTGTTTTCTCAAATTTTTTATGCAAGTTTTATTTTAAGAGGGAATGATTAACGATTCTCTGTCAGTAGAAAATACCGACGTTACATTTACGAAATAGATTATCAGTTTTCGAATATCGGGACATTGGATTTAACTATTAATATGTTTTTTATGATCCTCTCATATCAAATACTCCTTTGAAAATTGCTTGTAACATTTGCATGCCACGCACAACCATCTGTTGTACATAACTAACCTATAGTTACGGTTAATTGTTGTACAATAACTTTTTTCTGGTGGTTATTATACAACATACTTAATCCTCGAAATTTATATCATCTAAAGGACTCTGAATCCTCGAAAGTCCTTTCTTTGTAATATGGGTATAAATCTCAGTAGTCTTTGAACTATTATGGCCTAAAATTTTTTGTATATATCTCAAGTCTTCTCCTGCTTCCAATAGATGAGTAGCGAAACTGTGTCGTAAACTATGAACAGATACTTTTTTGTCAATATTCTTGAAAATTCCGTTTCAATGCAGCAAACTCGATTCGAGTTTACCCTTCATAAATTCATGGATTCCCGTCCCCAATCAAGTTGAGGACAAGCTTTCACGGGAACGACAGTTTTTCTTTGCTGCTTTTTCTATTTTTTAAAAAACCTTGCGAAGGTTACTTGCGAAGAAAGACATTCTAGTAAACTTTCGCAAGGTCATCCAAATTATTTACATTAGTGCCAAATGTCCCCTAATATTCTGGTTTCCAAGCCCCAGCTTGGAAACCATCTCATCACGTTGATTATTGGTATCCAAGCTGGGGCTTGGATACAAGAGCAATATGTCACTATTTCATCAAAAGCATCTTCTTAGTTGAACTATAATTTCCAGTCTCCAATCTGTAGAAGTAGATTCCGCTGGAAACAGCATTCCCGCTTTTATCTTTTCCATCCCAGATTACAGAATGTTGACCTGCTGGAATAACTTCATTTACCAATGTCCTAACCTTTTGTCCTTTCAAATTATAAATTTTGATCTCTGTGCTCTCCGTGCTCTCTGTGGTTTGGAAAGAAATTGTAGTT
>JAUWNO010000521.1 GCA_030612605.1 Armatimonadota bacterium | reverse complement strand
ATATACTGAAGAAACTGAAATATACTGAAATTCATTGATGAAGGCAGATGACATTGATTTAAACTGATAATTTTAAAAAAAATATTTTTATCAGTCTTCATCATTTTCAATCAGTTTACATCAATGCTACTGTTTTCCTCTGCTTCTTCTGTTTATCTCAATGAATTTATAGCCAATGAATTCTTCCATCTTTTCTGGGAGGAGCAGGAGGAGTTCTTTCATAATTTGAGTAACCCAGAGCAATCCCGCATAGGAATTCTTTATTTTCCATTTTAAGCAACTTTTTTACCTGTTCTGCTTTCTGCTCGACCCTTCCTAAAACGCAAGTTCCCAAACCTTCTTTATGTGCTAATAGAAGCAGGTTCTGGATTGCCAGAAACACACTTCCCATCGAAGTTATTGGTTCTTCTCCTGGAATTATGTCGGAAAATGCAAGAATTACCACAGGAGCATTTCCAATATTGCCAAAGAATTTTCCGGTTAATTCAATTATTTTCGGTTTGAGTTTTCCTTCCAGAGTCGGTTTGACATATTCCCAGGATTCTTCATATATTTGAACAAATTCTTTTAGTTTGTCACCTTTTAAAACATAAAAATGCCAATTCTGGAAATTTTTACCTGATGGTGCCCAGATTGCTGTTTGAAGAATTTTATCTAACAGTTCATCGGGAACTTCTTTATCATTGAATGAACGAATACTTCGTCTGGTTTTAATTATTTCATAAATATCATTAGAAAACATTAATTTATCTCCTTTTTTAGCTAACACAACTCATTATGTGTAAGAAAGATAAAGGTTAATCGCCAACCTAATCGTGAGGTTAATCGTGAGGTTAATCGTGAGGTGTTAATCCAATACATAATGAATTCCTCTACCTTTTCCATTTGATTTCAACACTTTTAATTTAATAAGTTTGTTTATTTCATCTAAAGCGACTCGATTCGAAAGCTTAAACATCTCTCTAACATCCCGATTAGTTATTTTCTTATTTAAATTTACAAACTCAACAATCCGCATTTGTCTTTCTGTCAAAGCGATCTGTCCTTCTCTCGCTTTTCTCAATCTCTCGCTACTTAATCTTACAACTCGTTCCTTTACTGCATTCAAACTCACATAAACACCTTCACAAAAATATTCCAGCCAACCTGTCAGATCAAGGGTTTTCTGGTTCACATTTTGTAAAGCAGAATAATATGAAGGTCTGTCGGAATCATAAAAATCATCGAGACAGAAAAATTGTTTTGTATCAAATCCCCGTAAATAAAGAATCAGAGCTGCTATAACTCTTGCAGTTCTACCGTTTCCATCGATAAAAGGATGGATCCTTACAAATTCGTAATGAGTAATTCCTGCTTCAACAACAGGATCGAGTTCTTTTGTTTCTTCCAGGTTAATCCAATCTATCAACGCGTTAATTAATTTAGGAACATTCTTATTTTGTGGAGGTTTGAAATAAATTTCACCTGTAAATTTGTTTCCAACAACTACATACCGATTACGATAAACTCCGCAATCTGCTGGATTTTCCAAAGTGCCTTCAGTAACCATTCGATGGATTTTCAAAATGTCTTTTTCTTTTAGAGAAGTATCACTAACCAAATTGTTTATTTTTTCCAGTACATTTAGATAATTCAAAACTTCCTGCTTATCCTTTCTGGTTGCCATCACTTCTCTTCCCATTGCGAGATCTGTTACTTGCTCTAAAGATAATCTATTCCCTTCAATTCTGGTTGAGGAATGTGCACTGTGAATTATTGCTTCTTTTCTTAAAGTCAGCTCCCATTGAGGAATGAATGGAGAATTCAGAATTAACT